>CABWYI010000009.1 GCA_902509725.1 uncultured Pelagibacteraceae bacterium
TCAAAAAAAATAAATATCATAGCTATTAGCAAAACTTTTAAAATGATCGATATAAAACCTTTAATTGATCATGGCCATATTCATTTTGGTGAGAATAAAGTTCAGGAGGCTGTGGAAAAATGGAGTGAAATTAAAAGTAATCCTACTAATCTAAAACTTCACATGGTGGGTAAACTTCAAACAAACAAGGTCAAATTCATTTTACCTTTATTTGATTACATTCATTCTTTAGACAATTTAAAATTAGCTGAAAAAATTTCAATTGAACAAGAGAGAAAAAAATTTCGCCCAAAAATATTTATACAAGTAAATATTGGGAAAGAATCTCAAAAAAGTGGTATTGAAATTGAAAACTTGGAAATCTTTTTTAAAACTTGTGTATATAAATTAAATCTAAATATAATTGGATTAATGTGTATACCTCCTAACAACGAACACACAGATTTATATTTCAAAGAGATGAATGAACTAAATAAAAAATTAGGGCTTAAAGATTTGAGTATGGGTATGTCAAGTGATTTCGAAATAGCAATTAAAAATAAAGCAACATTTATAAGAATTGGTTCTAAAATTTTTGGAGATAGATCTAAGTAATTTTTACTTTTGTTTTTTTATCTATCAATTTCAAAAAAATTAAAAAATCAATATATCTTAGAGCAATACATCCAGCTGTAGGTTTTAAATTATTTGATAAGTGAAAAAAAATTGCACTTCCTTTGCCTAACTTTGGTTTATTGAAATTGTATTTAATTGGGATTATTAGGTTGTACTTATAATCTTTTCGATACATTTTTTCATGTTTGTCATTTTTATTTACTTTAATTAATCTATTATATTTTGATGGTCTCTTTAAATCATGACACCACCCCATATTTTTTTTAATTGGTATACATTTTAGTTTTGTAATTGGTTTTTTAATTAGGTCTTTTCGATAATATAATTTATCTATGCTAAAAATTCCTTTTGGTGTTTTCTTGTCTCCCTCAAATTTAGAGGAAGAAGTACCGTTTTTACCAATTGTACACTTAAAATTAAAGTCATCCACTTGAAGAGTGTCTTTATTTTTAAGTGTAATTATCATATTTTAAATCTATGTCTGATAAAAAAGTATTAATATTTGAACACAATACTTTATTTTCAATTTTAAGTGAAATTAAAGAGCATCTAAATTTTAAAATAATTGAACTAAATAATGAAAATTCTGGTGTCATTTTAAAAGAAATCGTCTCAGATTATTTAATAATTTCAAATGACGAAAAAAAAAATTTTAAAAATCAAATATCTTTTAATGATCTCCCAATTGGAATCAATAAAATGGTGCAAGCAATTAACATAAAGTTTTTAAAAGATAAATTTAATTTACAGTCAGATGTAAATATAGGCGCTTATAAAATTAATCTCAATTCAAGGGAAATAAGTAAAAATAAAGTAAAATTAAGTTTAACCGAGAGAGAGACTAATTTAATAATATATCTTTACAAGTCACAAAACCCAGTGAAAATTGAAACATTGCAAAAGGAAGTTTGGGAGTATGGTTCAAAATTAGATACTCATACAGTAGAAACGCATATTTACCGATTGAGAAAAAAAATTAGCGAGAAATTTAATGATCAAAATTTTATTAAAAGTCAAAAAAAAGGGTATGAAATAATTTGAAAAAGAAGAATATATTTGCAAAAAATTTATTTACAAAAAAATACAAACCTCGTGTAGTTAAGCCTAAAAAGGGGAAGGGAAGCTATAATAGAAAAAAAACTAAAGTCTAGCACCAATCTGTTGAATAATTTTTGAAGCCATCTCAGTTCCTTTTTTAAGACAATCCACTTCAGAATACTTGTTTAAAAAACCATGAAGATAACCAGAGGCAAACAGATCTCCAGCTCCAGTTAAATCTATTATTTTAAGATTTTTTTGGGTTTCAATTTCAAAAATTTTGTCTCCACAAATAGAAATGGCACCCTTTTTTCCTCTAGTGATAACTAATAATTTTTTAATTTTTTTGGCAAATTCAATTACATCATTGAAATTTTTTGTATTAATTAAACTCATTATTTCTTCTTCATTAGCAAAAGTTATATCTAATTTATTTTTAACTAAATCTAAAAAATGAGACTTGTGTCTATCAACACAGAATTTATCTGACAATGACATCGCTGTCTTATTGGCATTTGAAATCGCTTTATCAAAAGCTTTTTTGGGATCACCTTTGTCCCAAAGATAACCCTCTAAAAATATTATTTCGCTATTTTTTATATTATCAGTATTAATATCGTTTTCATTAATTTTTCCAGCAATCCCTAAAAATGTACACATTGTTCTTTCAGAGTCAGGTGTAATTAAAATTAAACAAGTGCCCGTCGAAATTGCTTCTCTTTTTTTAGTGTAAAAAAAATTTACATTTTCTTTATTAAGACCAGTTTCATATTGCTCTCCAAGTTTATCATCAGAAATTTTTCCAATAAAACCAACAACATTACCTAATTGCGACAAACCTACGATAGAATTAGCTACTGACCCACCAGAAATAGTTTTTTCAATTTTCAAATTAAAAATTAATTTTTGAAATTCATTTTCATCAAAAATTAATTTCATATTTCCTTTTGATAAATTATTTTGGGTAATAAAATCTTCATCAACTTTACAAATCACATCAACTATAGCGTTTCCAATACCTAAAATTTTCATATCAAGCTTTTTTAGTTTTTACAGGTCTTTTTCTTTTAGGATAACAAGTGCTACATATTTTACAAGTTAATCCATAACAGTCTCTTGCTTTACAATATTCTCTTCCATAATAAATAATTTGAAGATGAAGTTTGTTCCAATATCTTTTTGGAAAAAGTTTTTTTAAATCAATCTCAGTTTGAATTACATTTTTACCATTAGTTATTCCCCATCTTTGTGCAAGTCTATGTATATGTGTATCAATTGCGAAAGCAGGGTGGCCAAATCCCTGAGACATCACAACACTAGCTGTTTTATGACCTACGCCAGGTAGTTTTTCTAACTCTTCAAAGGTCTTTGGAACTTTACCACCATGTTCTTTGAGAAGTATTCTTGAGAGATTATAAATACTTTTTGCTTTAATTCTAAATATTCCAATTTTTTTAATTAATTTTTCAATTTTTTTTCTGCCTAATTTAACAAAATGTTCTGGCTTATGATATTTTGGATAAATATTTTTAGTAACATTGTTTACATTTACATCAGTACATTGAGCTGAAAGTAATACAGAAATTAGTAGTGTGAAAACATTTCTACTTTTTAAAGGAACTTTTATTGTAGGATAAATCTGATTTAAAATTTTTAGTATAGTTTGAGCTTTTTGTTTATCATTCATTATCTAAAATTCATGAGATCTCTCATTGAATATAGGCCGGGTTTTTTTGACATTAACCATTTAGCAGCAGATAATGCACCTTCAGAATATAAAGCTCTATCAAAAGCTTCATGATTCAATGTGATTATTTCTTTTCCACTAGAAAATTTAACCTCATGTTCTCCAATAATCTCACCTTTTCTTATTGAATTAAAATTTATTTTTTTTCCATATGGGAAAAATTTTTTATTTAGAAATTTTTTACCTATTAATTTATAATAGTTTTTATTTTTACCTATTGCAATACCTTTTCCCAACATCAGGGCTGTTCCTGATGGGAAATCTTTTTTATGCTTATGGTGAATCTCGTAAATTTTACTCAAAAAATTTTTTCCTAAAGAGCTTGAAGCTATTTCAGTTAAATACATCAATAGGTTTATTCCTAAACTCATATTTCCAGCTTTAAGTATTGGAATTTTTTTTGAATATTTTCTAATTATATCTTCTTCTTTTTTTGTAAAACCTGTAGTTCCAATTACTACTTTTTTTTTCAATTTTGAGGCAATTTTTAAAATTTGAAATGTGCATTTAGGGGTCGTAAAGTCTATTATTAAATTTGTTTTCTTAAATACTTGTTCAGTATTTAAACTTACTTTTAATCCATTTATTTTTTTATTTATTTTTTGATTTTCGGTAATTGCAGTTAATTTAAAATTTTTATCTTTTTTAACAGATTTAATAATTTGTTGCCCCATTCGGCCCAAGCACCCTGTTACAGCTAGATTTATTTTTTTCATTTAATGATTAGATTTGAAACTATCATAACAGATGCAACAATTATACACCAAATGAATAAATTTTTTAAAAATTGATGTAATTTTGAATTTAACTTCAAGAAGCCTGGAAGAACTAAGATTAAAACAGCTATTAAAAAGATTGCTGGTATTATTTTTTCTAAACCCATTTATTAATTTTTCCAAAAATCTTTAGCTTTTTGAAAAAATTTTTTAATGCTTGGATTAGATTTTTCATTTTCAATTTTTCTAAATCTTTCCAATAGATCTTTTTGCTCTTTATTTAGATAAACAGGTACTTCTGTCTTAATTTGTACATATAGATCTCCATAATCTCCTCTTCTTATAAAAGGCATTCCTTTTCCTTTTAGTCTAAACTGTTTTCCATCCTGGGTTCCATCAGGTATTTTGATTTTTGCTTTTTTTCCATCTATTGTGGGTATTTCAATTGTTGTCCCAAGCGCAGCGTCAGCTATTGAAATTGGAAATTCAAAAAATAAATTTACGTCTGATCTTTTAAAAAGATTGTGAGATTTGACGTTTATGAACAAATACAAATCACCTGTAGTACCACCTCTTTTACCTGCCT
Organism: uncultured Pelagibacteraceae bacterium; assembly: GCA_902509725.1. The sequence continues at coordinate 4,703 of CABWYI010000009.1, forward strand.
CGCCTTTACCCGCCAACCTAATTCTAGTGCCATCATCAACACCTTTGGGTATTGTAACTGATATTTTCTTTGAAGTTTGACTGTTTCCTTGTCCGTTACAATCTGAACAAGGATTGGTTATTTCTTCTCCACTACCTGCACATTGTGGACATGTTTGCTGAACAGTAAAAAAACCTTGATTAGAACGAACTCTCCCATTACCCCCACAATAAGTGCATCTATCTGGGCTAGAGCCAGGTTTTGATCCATTACCTTTACATGTGTTACATTTTTCGGATGTCGAGAATTGTATATTTTGTTTTTTACCTGAATAAGCTTCTTCTAATGTAATGGATAAATCGTATCTTAAATCAGATCCTCTATTGTTGGAATTTCCTTGCCTCGATCTTTGTCTTCCACCAAAATCTCCAAAGAAGTCTTCAAAAATATCTGAAAAGTCAGATCCACTAAAACCGCCAAATCCTCCAAAGCCACCCTGTCCTCCACCTCCATTTTCAAAGGCAGCATGGCCAAAATTGTCATAATTTTCTTTTTTAGATTTATCAGACAATACCCCGTATGCTTCACTCGCCTCCTTGAATTTATCTTCGGAAACTTTATCACCAGGATTTTTATCTGGGTGATATTTAACTGCGAGTTTTCTATAAGCAGATTTTAATTCTTGTGGACTTGCATTTTTTTTTACACCTAAGACGTCGTAATAATCTCTTTTAGCCATGATTCTATTTTGGACAAATAGATGTCAGTTAAGCGCTTTTTTCTTTATTTTCGTCTTTTACTTCTTCAAAGTCTGCATCAACAACATTATCGTCTTTTTTTTCCTTTTCATCTTTACCTTCATCTTTATTAGACTCTGGTTTTGTACTTTGTTGTGATTTATAAATAGCTTCACCAAGTTTCATCGAAGCTTGAACTAATGTCTCAGTTTTTTTCTTAATATTTTCAGTATCTTCACTTTTTAGTGACTCTTTTAGAGCAGTAGAAGCATCTTCGATTGCTTTTTTGTCTGCGTCAGAAACTTTTGAGCCATGCTCCTTTAGATTCTTATCAGTAGAATGAATTAAAGTGTCTGCTTGGTTTCTTACATCTACCGACTCTCTTTTTTTCTTATCTGCATCTTTGTTTGCTTCAGCATCTTTTACCATTTTCTCAATTTCTTCATCGCTTAAACCACCTGATGCTTGAATTTGAATTTTTTGTTCTTTACCAGTTCCTTTATCTTTTGCAGAAACATTTACAATACCATTTGCATCTATATCAAAGGTTACCTCAATTTGAGGAACTCCTCTCGGTGCTGGGGCAATGCCAACCAACTCAAAGTTTCCTAATAACTTATTGTCAGTTGCCATCTCTCTCTCGCCTTGTAAAACTCTTATTGAAACTGCAGGCTGATTATCTTCAGCTGTAGAAAATACTTGGCTCTTTTTTGTAGGTATTGTTGTATTTTTATCAATCAGTTTTGTTGAAACTCCACCTAATGTTTCAATACCTAAAGATAACGGAGTTACGTCTAATAAAAGAACATCTTTAACATCACCTTGCAATACACCTGCCTGTATAGCAGCACCCATAGCTACAACTTCGTCTGGATTTACACTTTTATTTGGCTCTTTGCCAAAAAAATTTTTTACTTCATTGAGTACTTTTGGCATTCTTGTCATTCCGCCAACCATTACAACTTCATCTATTTCACTGGCAGAAACACCAGCATCTTTTAATGCAGTTTTACACGGTGGTATTGTCCTTGCGATTAACTCTTCTACCAAAGCCTCTAATTTAGCTCTAGTCATTTTTAGGTTTATGTGTTTTGGACCAGTTTTATCGGCAGTTATAAATGGTAAATTAATATCTGTTTGTTCGGCTGCAGATAATTCAATTTTAGCTTTTTCCGCTGCTTCTTTTAATCTTTGTAAAGCCAACTTATCTGATTTTAGATCAATCCCACTATCTTTTTTAAATTCGGAAATTAAATATTCTACTACCGAATTATCAAAATCTTCACCACCTAAAAATGTATCACCATTAGTGGATTTAACTTCAAATACTCCATCACCTAGTTCAAGTATTGAAACATCAAAGGTTCCGCCTCCTAAATCATAGACGGCAATTTTTTTATTTTGTTTTTTATCTAAACCATAAGCTAAAGAAGCTGCAGTAGGTTCATTAATAATTCTTAATACTTCTAATCCTGCAATTTTTCCTGCATCTTTTGTAGCTTGTCTTTGTGCATCATTAAAATATGCTGGAACAGTTATTACTGCTTTTGTTACCGCTTGTCCTAAATATTTTTCTGCTGTTTCTTTCATTTTTTGGAGAATAAAAGCTGAAATCTGTGAAGGTGAATATTTTTCTCCCTTGGCTTCAATCCATGCATCTCCTTTTTCTGAATTAACGATTTTAAAAGGAGCTGCTTGAATATCTTTTTTTACAGTTTGATCATCAAAGTTTCTTCCAATTAATCTTTTTACAGCAAATATAGTATTTTCCGGATTTGTTACCGCCTGTCTTTTAGCTGGTTGTCCGATTAACTTTTCATTTTCTTCAGTAAATGCTACAACCGATGGAGTTGTTCTAGCTCCCTCAGCATTTTCAAGGACTTTAGCTTGACTGCCCTCCATGATAGCCACACAAGAGTTGGTTGTTCCTAAATCTATTCCGATTATTTTGCTCATTTTGTTTACTTGTTATCTCTCATATAGTGTTTAAATCTCATTCTACAAGTTGCTAAAATCATTTTTTAGGATCTGGAATATTGTTAATTTCCCCATCTTTATTGTCTTTTTTTTCAGATTTCTTTGACACCCCGACCAACGAAGGCCTTAACAATCTATCTTTAATCGTAAAACCCTTTTGAATTTCTTGTATTATAGTTCCTGCTTCTTTCGTATTGTCCTCAATTTCCATCATTGCTTGATGTAGATTTGGGTTTAGTTTTATGTTTAGGCTGTCAATTGGTTTAATATTATTTTTTGCAAAAATAGAGACTAGATCTTTATAAATTATATCAAGATGTTCGAGTGTTTTTTTTAAAGCCTCGGTATTTTTAATTTTTTCGTCATTTTTCAAAATTTGTTTTGACCGCTCTAGGTTATCTAAGAGATTTAAAGCTTCTTTTGCAAGACTGAATCCACCATATTCAAAAGCATCTTCTTTTTCTTTCTCAAATCTTCTTCTTTGATTTTCCATTTCAGCAAATGTTCTTGCGAGTTTATCTTCTAGTTCTAAAATTATTTCTTCTGGTTTTTTTTGTTCAGACTCTTGTACATTATTTTCCTCAGACTTTGACTGAATATTATTATCCGATAAACTTTCGTTAGTTTTAGTCTCGGAATTATTCTCTTCAGAAATTTTGTTTTCTTCTTTTTCCATACTATCTTATATGGTAAGAAAATAAAAAATTTCCAGATGTTAAATAATAATAAAAAAAAATTATTTATAGGCACTAATAATAAAGGAAAATTCAGAGAAATAAGGAGTTTACTTCCAAAAAACATAAAAGTTGCGAACAAAAATAAGCTTAGGTTTAAAAGCCCAAGGGAAAATGGTAAAACTTTTGAACAAAATTCTTTAATAAAATCAAAATATTTTTCAAAAAAAACAAAATTATTATGTCTTGCTGATGACTCAGGACTAGAAATAGACTTATTAAATAAAATGCCTGGAATATATTCTGCAAGATGGGCAGGCAAAAAATCAGATTTTAAAAAAGCTATTAGAAAAGTTTACAACGAGCTGAATAAAAAAGATCAAAATTGGATGGAAAAAAAAATTAAAGCTCGCTTCATATGTGCTATTTCAATGAGTTATTTAAATAAAAAAATAGTATGTGTTACTGGAAAAGTTGAGGGAGTAATTTCAAATAAACCAAAAGGAAAAAATGGTTTTGGATATGATCCAATTTTTATTCCAAAAGGAAAAAAAAAAACTTTTGGAGAAATTAAAGCATCTGAAAAATACAAGATAGATCATAGATCAATTGCTTTTAGAAAAATTAAAAAATTTCTTTAAGTTTGCCTTTTTCAATTTTATAAAAATTTAGTCTATGGTTAATTTTATTGTTTTCGATATCGAAAATTCCAATTTTCCCTTTAAAGAAGTTTTTTTTCTTAAATGAGTTATCAATGTTTTCCCAATCAGTTTTAAGTGACATGTAATAAATTAATCCAACTAAATCGTAAGTTAATAGAGTAAGATGGTTTGGTTCAATCTCATATTTTTTAATAAACTTGTTCCTAAATAAATCTAAATTTTTTTTATTAATAGATGGGTAATAAATTGGTTGAATTGTTTCTTCCATTAATAAACTTTCATCAAACCACTGGTTAAAGGCAATAAAATATTTTTTTTGGGTGATACATCGGTGTATAAAAGTGAGGTAATTACACTTTTTAAACTCTCATTAAAATCAGAGATAATTACTGCATCAAAATTAACATTTCCTATTGTGTATTTTTTTTTTAAGTTTTCAAGCCTTCTTTCTTTATCTATAAGATCAGATTTTTCAATCCTTGTAATTTCATCCGCCAAATTTTGTTTTCTCATTTTATAATTAGTTATTTTTTCAATTTGCTTAGTAAGCTTTGTGGGTTCGGTATTATAAGTATATTGTTTTGAAATTTTTATATTAGATTGTTTAATTGCTTTTTGAACTTCATTTTTATAATTTAAATCAGGTGTTAAAAAAATTGTTTTTTTTACTTTATTAAGCTCTAAAAATTTTTTAATAGCACTTATTTGAGATAGAGAATTAACTCCACTGCTAATCACATTTTCTGGAAGCTCCAAATTTTTATTTGTTAATGATAAAAAAACAACATCATTTACTTCATCTAAATAAGATAAACTTTCAAAAAAGATTGGACCTATAAAGATTTTGATACCAATATTTTTTAAATCATTTGCAGATTGAAGAGCTTTGCTAGGATTAGAACCCGTGTCTTTTGGATAAATTTCTATTTTGTCATTTCCTATATCTGACAAGGCCATTCTTGCAGATTTTATAATTAATTGACCAAGCTCTTTATTCTCGCCACTCATAGGAACGAGCAAACCTATTTTGATTTTTTGATTATCAGATAATCCGTTTGAATATCCGGATAAACACAAGAATAAAGTAATAGAAATAATTTTAAAAAATTTATGCATTTTGATGATACTATATTATTTTAATTACAAATATGATTGTAGACTTAAAATCTAAAAATAGGGAAATAAAAAAATGCCTATATTTAGTATCAACACCTATAGGAAATTTAGGCGATATTAGCTATAGAGCTGTCGAAATATTAAAAAGGTCAGACTATATTTTGTGCGAAGATACCAGGGTTTCAAAAATTTTATTAAGTAAATATAAGATTAGCTCTAAATTAATTTCAAATCATAAGTTTAATGAAAAAAAAAATTTAGGAAAAGTAATACAATTTTTAGATAATGGTTTAATTGTTTCTTTAGTTTCAGACGCTGGCACACCAGGTATTTCTGATCCAGGTGCAATATTGGTCTCAGAGTGTGTTAGAAAGAATATTGAAGTAATCCCTATTCCTGGTTCATCAGCAGTCATATCAGCGGTAGCAGTTAGTGGGTTTTCTGAAAAATTTTTTTTTTATGGTTTTTTTCCAGAAAAAAAAAAAATTATTCTTGAAGATTTAGAATCATTGTCAAATTTAAATAGTAGTATAGTTTTTTTTATTTCTGCAAAAAAATTAAATAAAGCAATTCCTTTTATAAAAGAATATTTTCAAGGTAGAAAAATTTTAATTTGTAGAGAAATGTCAAAAATTTATGAGGAATTTCTTAGATTTGATGTTGATGAACTTAAATTATTTGAAGATACCTTAAGAGGTGAGATAACTGTCGTTATATCAGAAAAACTAAACAAAATAACTTCACAATCGCTTAGTGAATCAGATAAAAGAAATATAAAAAAAATGATTAACAAACTTGGTGTGAAAGAAATAGTAAATTTAATTGGTGAAAAAAGTAAAATCCAAAAAAAAGAAATCTATAATTATTGTCTGAAGATTAAAAATGAAAACTAAATTACCAGTAATTTTAGTTATATTAGTTTTTTTAAATGGGTGTGTTGGGGTTTCTTCAAAAGGTATTTTTGGAACGGGTGTGAGTATAGCTTTTGACCCTCGAACAGTAGGAACACAAATAGATGACTCTATCATGCAAAAAAACTTATCTGCTAGAATTATTTTATTAGATAAAAATTATTTTTTATCTGTTAATTCAAAAGTACTAGATGGTAGAATTTTTTTAACTGGAAAAGTTGATAATCCAGAAGAAAAATTAAAAATAACAAAATTAGCTTGGGAAACTGCAGGTGCTCGATCAGTAAGAAATGATATCAAGATAAAAGAGAGTTTTAATTTTAAGCAGTCTGCAAAAGATCTATTAATAACATCACAGTTAAGAACTGCTATGATTTTAGATAAAAATATTAAAGCAACAAACTATCAAATTGATACTTATAAAAAGAAAATTTATATTTATGGAATTGCAATAACCTCAGATGAAAAAAACAAAGTAATTGAAGAGGCAAAAAAAATATTAGATGTTCAAGACGTAATAGCTAGTATTTTACTTGTCGATAATTTAAGAATTAAAAAGAATTAATTTTTTTTGTAACTAATCACATCTGCAGAGTAAGCTGCTATTGAAGCTAAATTAATTATTTCAGATGTTGATGATCTCAAAGGGGCTATTTCAATTGGCAAACCTAATCCAATAAGTAATGGACCAATTACTTTACTTTCACCCAAAGTTTTCATCATTTTATACGTTATAGCAGCGCTATGTTGTCCAGGCATTATCAAAATGTTTGCATTCCCAACAATTTTGGAAAAGGGATAAAGATTTTTATATTCTTTATCCAAAGCCACATCAGGCTGCATGTCACCATCAAATTCAAAATCAACCTTTTTTTCTTTTAATATATCAACAGCGTCTCTGATATGTTTAGTTCTAGTGGTAATTGGTTGACCAAAAGTTGAGTGAGAAACAAATGCTACCTTAGGGTCAAAACCAAATAATCTTACAACTCTTGCAGATGAGATTGCAATTTTAGCTAGTTGTTCAGAACTTGGATATTCATTAACACTTGTATCTCCTACAAAAATAGTTTTTCCTTTATTTACTATTAAATTTAAACCAAACATTATTTCACCAGGTCTTGCATTAACAACTTGTTTAATTTTTTCTAATGAGGCACCAAATCTTCTAGTATTACCTGTAACTGCACCATCTGCATCACCGCAAGCCACCATACAGGCTGTCCAAATAACCCTGTCATTCCTTATTAGTCTGTCACAATCCCATTCAAGCAAACCTTGTTCTCTTTGAAGTTTCTCAAATAAATATTTAACGTATTTTTTTCTTTTTTCATTATCTTTCGAATTAGTTATTTGAATATCAAAATTTTCACTATAACCAATCTTTTTTATTTGTTCTTTTATTTTTTCCTCTTTCCCAACTAAGATTGGAATCCCAAGTTTAGAATTTTTAAATGCGATCGCAGCTTTTAAAGTATTTTCATCCTCACCGTCAGCAAAAACTATTTTCTTTTGTTTTTTTTTTATATAACTATTAATACCTTGCATAATAGTTACAGTTGGATCCAATCTTTGTTTTAATTGTTCTTTATAAATATCAAAATTATCAATTTTTTTTCTAGCAACCTTCGTTTCCATTGCTGCTTTAGCAACAGCCGCTGGAATTACGCTTATCAATCTTGGATCAAAAGTTGATGGTATAATATAATCTTTACCGTAATGAGGTCTTTCTCCACCCATTGCTGCAACAACTTCATCAGGCACATCTGCTTTCGCTAAATTTGCAATTGCATGTGCAGCAGCTACTTTCATTTCTTCGTTTATGGTTTTAGATCTGACATCTAATGCACCTCTAAAAATGTAAGGAAATCCAATTAAGTTATTTACTTGATTAGGATAATCTGACCGTCCAGTTGCAACGATTGCATCATTACGAACTTCTTCAATTTCCTCAGGAGTTATTTCTGGGTCTGGGTTAGCACATGCAAAAATTATTGGTTTTTTGGACATCTTTTTTACCATCTCTTTTGAAAGCGCTCCTTTTGCTGATAAACCTAAAAAAACATCAGCATTTTTTATTGCCTCGGATAATGTCTTATTTTTTGTTTCAATAGCAAATTCAGATTTCCATTTATTCAAATTTTTTCTACCTTTGTAAATAACTCCTGTCCGATCTACCATTGTAATATTATTTTTTTTTACACCACTCTTAATAAACAACTTAGTACAAGCCATTGCTGATGCACCCGCTCCATTAACAACAACTTTTATTTTTTTTATAGATTTTTTACTAATGTCCAGTGCATTGATAAGTGCTGCTGTAGTTATGATAGCTGTTCCATGTTGATCATCATGAAAAACAGGAATATCTAAAATTTTTTTAAGCTGTTCCTCAATAATAAAACAGTCAGGAGCAGCTATGTCTTCTAAATTAATACCACCAAAACTTGGCGCAAAATTCTTAATACTATTAATAATTTCTTGAGAATCGTCAGAGTTTATTTCAAGATCTATAGAGTCAATGTCAGCAAATCTTTTAAATAATACAGCTTTTCCCTCCATAACTGGTTTTGAGGCTAAGGCTCCTAAGTTTCCCATTCCGAGGATTGCAGAGCCATTACTTATTACAGCAACTAAATTTCCTTTACTTGTATAGTCATAAGCAGCATCAGGATTTTCACTGATAGCCTTAACCGGAGCTGCTACGCCCGGAGAATAGGCTAGCGCAAGATCTCTTTTAGTTGTCATGTTTTTTGATGAAACTATTTCAATCTTCCCTGGTTTTTTATGACTATGAAATTCTAGAGCTTCTTTATCTGTGTAGTGATTAATTTTTGTTTTTTTCATTTAAGATAATTAGGTGTACAAATGAGGTATAATTAAGACTAATATGATTTATGAATATAATTAAGTCAACAGGCACTTTTGGTTTTTATACTATAATTAGTAGGCTTCTCGGTTATTTTAGAGATATTTTAATTGCAATATTTCTTGGCGCTGGTTTTCTTGCTGATGTTTTTTTTGTTGCTTTTAGAATTCCCAATACTTTTAGAAGACTTTTTTCGGAGGGAACTTTTAATGCTGCTTTCGTTCCCAGCTACACTTCACAAATTTTAAAAAGTAATTCAAAAGCAAAAAATTTTGCTAATGAAATTTTTAACTTGTTATTCCTATGTTTATTTTTTTTGGTATTGATTATTGAAATTTTCATGCCCTTTTTTGTAAGCTTAATAGCCCCAGGTTTCGTTGATGAAAAAGAAAAAATTGAACTTGCAACTTATTTAACAAGAATCACATTCCCATTTCTCTTGTTTGTGTGCTTATCATCTTTTTTTTCAGCAATATTAAATTCACACAACAAATTTGCAGCCGCTTCAGCTGCTCCAATTATTTTAAACATTATCTTAATTGGAATTTTAATATTTGGTAGAAAAATTGATGATAAATTAATATTTGACTTATCTTATGGAGTTTCGATAGCTGGATTTTTACAATTAATTTTTTTATATAAATTTGTTAAAAAATATTTTTCTCCAAAATTTAATTTAAGTGTGAAATTAAATAATGAAGTAAAAGTTTTTTTTAAGAAACTTTTACCAAGCATATTTTCATCAGGCGTAACTCAAATAAATATATTAGTAGGTACAATTATTGCTTCTTTTCAAGCTAGTGCGGTATCATATCTATATTATGCTGATAGAATATATCAAATTAATTTAGCAATTGCTGGAATAGCTATAGGAGTCGTTATACTGCCACAATTATCTAAATATATAGATTTAAAAAATAAATCTAAAATTTCTAAAATTCAAAATAAATCTTTAGAACTAAGCATGTTTTTAAGCTTACCTGCTTCTATAGCATTGCTAATAGGATCCGAGGAAATTATTTCGGCACTCTTTGGTTATGGGTCATTTTCAAAAGATGCTGTTTTCAATTCTGCTAACGCCCTTTATTATTTTGGTTATGGACTTCCGGCTTTTGCTTTAATAAAAGTTTTTTCAACTTTTTTTTTCGCAAATCATGATACAAAAACACCATTTTATATATCTTTAGTATCGGTAATTTTGAATATATTAATCAGCCTTTATTACTTTAAAGATATAGGCTTCATAATAATTCCAATTGCAACATCCATTTCATCTTGGTTGAATTCTTTAATGTTATTTATTTATTTGAAAAAAAAAGACTTATTTGTATTTAATTCAAATTTTTTTGTGCAATTTTTTAAAATAATTATTGCCACAATATCTATGGGATTGTTTTTTAAATTTTTGATCATTTTTTTTGATAAACAATTTATGTATGATTACAATTTTAAATCTGTATATTTAATTGTTTCTGTTTTGTTATGTATTTTATTTTATGTATTATTATCAATTTTTATCAAAGCTTTCAAAACAAAGGATATTAATTTAAAGTATTAATTATGGGAAAAAAAATTTTTTCAGGTGTTCAACCCACAGGTAACTTGCACTTAGGAAACTATTTGGGAGCGATTAAAAATTTTGTATCTCTAAGTAATGATAAAAATAATGACTGTATTTTTTGTGTAGTTGATCTTCACGCTATAACAGTAAAACATGATCCAAAGGAATTAAAAAATAATATTCTCGAAACAGTTGCAACATTCATTGCAAGTGGAATAAATCCAAAAAAAAATATTATATTTAGTCAGTCAAAAGTTCCCGCTCATTCCGAGACAGCTTGGATCTTAAGCTGTGTTGCTAGGATGGGCTGGTTGAATAGAATGACACAATTTAAAGAAAAAGCAGGTAAGGATAAAGAGCAAGCTAGTATTGGACTATATTCTTATCCAATTCTAATGGCAGCAGACATATTGCTTTATGATGCAACTCATGTTCCAGTTGGTGATGATCAAAAACAACATTTGGAGCTTTGTAGAGATATCGCACAAAAATTTAATAATGATTTTGGAAAAGAAGATTTTTTTAAAGTTCCCGAACCATTAATTCAAAAAAATTTTTCAAGAATAATGAGTTTAAAAGATGGACTAAGAAAAATGAGTAAATCAGAGCCATCAGATTTAAGTAGAATAAATTTAACAGATGAAAAAGATCAAATATTAAATAAAATTAAAAAGGCCAAAACTGATCCAATGCCAATGCCCGTTAGTATTGATGAGTTGGAAAAAAGACCTGAGGCAAAAAATTTGATAGGAATTTATTCAAGTTTATCTGATACAAGTTTAGAAAAAAATATTGATAATTTTTCTGGAAAAAATTTTTCTGAATTTAAAGATAATTTGTCTCAATTATTAGTTGATAAACTAGAACCAATATCAGTTGAAATCAAAAAATTACTAAGTGAAAAAAACTATCTTAACCAAATACTTTTAGATGGAAATGAAAAAGCTAACAAAATAGCTTCTAAAAAAGTCAATGAAATTCACAATATTATGGGTTTTTAAAAAACTATAATAACCAATTTCAATTTTGTTTTTTTTCACTATATATATAATATGTTCGTTCAAACAGAAATAACACCAAATCCAAACTCTTTAAAATTTTTACCTGGAAAAATTGTTTCAAATAGTGGTTCTTTTGAAATAAATAAAAAAGAAGATACTAATAATGAATTGTTGAGAAATTTATTATCTATTAATGGCATTCAAGGTATTTTTTTAAGTAAAGACTTCATATCAATCAATAAAAATGATGATGCGTCATGGGACGAAATTAAACATATAGTAATCTCATTAATTAATGATTTTTACTCAGATGGAAATGAGTTCGTAATAGAAAAAAATTTAAAAGAGGAAAGTAAAGATTTCAAAGATATAGAAAAAAAAATAATTAAACTTTTAGATCAGAAGATAAGACCTGCAGTAGAAAAAGATGGTGGTGATATCAAATTTATTTCATTTGAAAACGGAGTTGTGAAAGTACAATTACAAGGAAGTTGCTCAGGTTGCCCAAGCTCCACAATGACACTTAAACAAGGTGTGCAAAATCTTCTATGTCATTATCTACCCGAAGTAAAAGAAGTTGAGGCGGTGCAGTAATGAAAGGATTTAAAAAGAGCAATTTAAAATTTATAAAATTTTTTGATCAAAATGATCTAGGAGCTCTTCCCAGGACATTTTTAAGTGGTTTATTTGTATTAGTATTTTTTTATTTTGCTCCATCTTTAGTAAATTTTATAAATTATAAATTTAATGACAAAGGCTATCAAAATAATTCAAAAAAAGTTTTGGCTTACACTTTAAGTCAAGATGGCAGTGGGGGGAACGAAATTTTAGATGAGAGAGATCTGCTTGTAGATATTTTTAGTTTAAATGATTTAGAAACTGACTCTGTAAGACTAAACGCATCAACTATTAAACAATTATTTGAGGACACTGGTTATAAACTAGATGATGTTAGAGAAAAGAAATTAGTCAAGCCAGTAGCTCTTACATTGTTACCGCAAGAAATTAAAATGATTGAAAATACTCAAAAAAGAAAAGAGTTTTTTATTCAGATAATTTTACCTTTAATTTTGAAAGAAAATAATAATATTAAACTGGATAGGAAAAGACTTTTTAGCATAATAAATAAAAGTAATAATTCAAAATTAGAAAAGAAATGGTTAGAAAAAAAATACAAACAATATGGAATTCCAAATAAAGATTTATCAGTTTTGAAGATTAGAATGGACGAGGTACCGGTTTCACTTGCAATAGCTCAAGCCGCAAAGGAAACTGGCTGGGGCACCTCAAGGTTTGCTCAAGAGGGAAATGCATTATTTGGTCAGTGGACTTGGTCTGGCGAAGGTTTAAAACCTAAAGAAGCAGATAAAAGCCAAGGACATAAAGTAATGAAGTTTAATGTTTTACAAGCATCTGTAAGAGCATATCAGAGAAATTTAAACACCCACTCCTCATATGAAGATTTCAGAAAAGCACGAGGGGAATTAAGAGATTTGAGCAAACCTTTAGATAGTTTAATTTTAGCAAAACATTTGGATAAATACGCTGAAACAGGAAGTAATTATGTGGAAGTTTTAATGAAAATAATAAAACAAAATAATCTCAAAGATTTTGATGATGTAAAATTACTTCCATCAAGTATAGAATTAGAGAGTTTAATTTAATTTTCTTGAACAATAAATTGAACACCGAACCAACGCCATTTTCCATTATCGTTAAGTGAACAATTTATTCTTCCACGGCGTGGTTTAAATGCCTCTCTAAACTTTACAGTTAAAACGTGCTTATTGATTGAAATAGAGGATTTATCCCATTGTCCACCTTCATTTGAATAACAATTAATATTTTCAATATTTTTTTGTTCAGTAAAGAATTCAACTTTTAGATTTGGTGGATTATTTTTTTTACTAATTTTTTTTTCGATCGGCTCTAGTTTTTTGTATTCAAGAGGAAAAGAGTTTATTATTGATTTAAATCTTTCTATTTTTCCATAATTTTCATTAATAGGAAATCTAGATAATTCAAATTTATCTTTGTTAATATCAATTACACCAGAATGTTGACCAAACGCAATGCTGAAATTATCCTCCACATAATCTCTCATAAACCTTGAGTACTCTCCAAAAGGATAGGAAAATAATGATGGTATATAACCTAAATTTTTTAAAAATATACTATCAGCTTTTTTTAGGTCTGAAACAAATTCTTCATTAGTTTTTTCAATCAAATAATCATGAGTATGAGAATGATGACCTATAAATGCAAATTCAGTTTTTTCTACCTCTTTTATTTCCTCCCATGTCATATATCCATTTTTCCCTACGGGCTCTGTTGATACGAATAATATAAATGGAATTTTATTTTTTTTTAAGAAAGGCCAAGCTTCCGTATAAAAAGATTTAAACCCATCATCTATAGTAAGCAATATTTTCTTTTCTTTTTTTGCTATACTAAAATTTTCTTCAAATCTTTTTGGATTATAAAATGAATAGTCCGAATCTTTAATTAATTTAATATGTTCTTTGAAAATATCCATTTGTATGTTTGTGGATGGATATTTCGACTCATTAAAGCGATGATACATAATTGATACAACACCTTCGTCAGCGGAAAATCGTTTACTATTATAGTCTTCTGCTTTAGAATTTAACGTTAAAAATGAAATACAAATGGCCAAGTTTATAATTGATGCTGCTAATGAAAAGATTTTTTTTATGATCATTACTAATGATGATATTTATAATATTAGTCATGAAAATAGTAAAACTAATTATGAAAAATTAACTATTTTAATTAATGAATTTTTAAATTCAAAAAATCTAAAAATGAATAATATTACATCTTTGTATATTAATAGAGGACCAGGTAGTTTTGCGGGTATTAGAAATACACTCTCAATAGCAAAAGCTATTCATTTAGCCCAAAATGTTGACTATTATTGCTTTAGTTTTAAAGATTTTATCAACGAAAATGATGTAAAATATGAAAATATTCCCAATCTATGCAATAAATTTAAAGTTAAAAAAAATTTGATTAATCCTATTTATATAAGTTAAAATTAGTTATGTCAGATACCATTGAACAAAAATGTATATCAAAAGGAGTGAAGCTTACTGAGCAAAGAAAAATAATTGCAAGAGTTATTTCCGATTCAAAAACTGAGTATGGAGAGTCTGATCATCCAGATGTAGATGAATTATACAATAGAGTTTCGAAGATAGATCCAAAAATAAGTATTGCCACTGTTTATAGAACTGTAAAACTTTTTGAAGAGGCTGGTATATTAACTAAGCACGACTTTAAAGGCGGAAAAGCTAGATATGAGGCAATAGTAGAGAGTCATCATGATCACTTAATTGATATTAAGACTGGTGAGATAATCGAATTTGTAAATGAAGAAATTGAGGCATTACAAAAAAAAGTTGCAGAGAAGCATGGTTATGAATTGGTAGATCATAAACTAGAACTTTATGGTGTGAAAAAAAATTCTAAATAAATGAACCAAAAAATCTATATTAAAACATTTGGCTGTCAAATGAACGAATATGACTCAAATCGCATATATGATACGGTAAAGAAAATTGGCTATACAAAAACAAATCATTTTGAGGAAGCTAATTGTTATGTTTTGAATACTTGCCATATAAGAGATAAGGCTAAAGAAAAAGTTTACCATGATATTGGAAGAGTAAAAAAAAGTTTTAGGGCAAAAAAAAAACCATTAGTTATTGTAGCTGGGTGCGTGGCACAGGCTGAAAATCAAGAGATGTTAAAAAGAGAGCCATATATAGATTTAGTGATTGGACCACAGGCTTATCACAAAATTAATGATACTATATTAAGTTTTAATCAAAAAAAAAAAATTGAAGAGACAGAATTTGATGCTGTAAGCAAGTTTGAATATTTAAGTAGAATTGAAAACAATTCAACAAAATCATCTTCTTTTTTAACTATACAAGAAGGATGTGATAAATTTTGTCATTTTTGTGTTGTGCCTTATACAAGAGGACCTGAATACTCTAGGCCTTACAAGCAAATTATTGAGGAAGCAAAAAATTTAGCAAGTAATGGTGCTAGGGAAATAATTTTACTAGGACAAAATGTAAATGCATATGATGATAATGGATTTCGATTATCAAATTTAATTTATGAAATTGAAAAAATAAAAGAAATTCAAAGGATTAGGTATACCACCTCTCATCCAAAGGATATGACTAATGATTTGATAGATGTTTACAAAGATTCAAAAAAATTGATGCCATTAGTTCATCTTCCAATTCAAAGTGGTTCAAATAAAGTCTTAAATCTTATGAATAGAAAACATACTATAAATGAATATTTAAAAATTTTTGAAAAATTGAAAAATATCAATAAATCAATTGAGTTTTCAAGTGATTTTATAATCGGCTATCCAGGAGAGGAAGAAGAGGATTTTAATAATACCATAAATTTAATTAAGAAAATCAAATTCGTAAATTCATACTCTTTTATCTTTAGCCCAAGACCTGGAACCGTTGCGAATGAATTAAAATTAATCGATGAAAGAGTCTTAAAAAAAAGATTAGAGATCTTACAAAATGAGCTATTTAGAAATCAAATAGAAATGAATAAATCACTGGAAAATAAAGAAATTAATGTTTTGGTAGAAAATTTTACGGAGGATAAAAATCAACTATTTGGAAGATCAGATTATATGACATCAGTTATTTTTGACGGTAAAAAAGAGGATATTGGAAAAGTAATCCCAGTTAAAATTTTAAAAAGCAATAGAACTACATTATTTGGAAGCGTGAATAATAAAGAAAAAAAAAAGGTAGCATAATAATTGACTAGTTTAATCAATAAAAAAATTGATCAATCACTTAAATTTGTTTACTCAGATAATAATACTTTAAGTGTTATTTTTCATGATAATGACTTACTAATGGGAGTTGTAGGTGAATTTAATAAAAATTTAAAAGAATTAGAAAAAATCACAAGCTCAAGTTTATATTCAAGGGGTAATTCTATATTAATTAAGTCAACACCTGAAAAAAATGAAATAATAAAAAATGCAATTAAATTTTTAGCTAATCAATTTATAAATAATGGAAATATAGAAAATAAAGATATACTCTCATCAGTAGATAAGTTTATGATTAATGAAAAAGTAAAAAATAACAATATAACAGATATTATTAAGACTCCAAAAAAATCTATTATTCCTCGTTCAGAAAAACAAAAATCATATGTTAGAGCTTTAAGACAGAGTGATATTATTATTTCAGCTGGTCCAGCAGGAACTGGAAAAACATTTCTTGCAGTAGCTGTGGGACTTACAATGTTACTTGAAAAAAAAATTGAAAGAATAATTTTATCAAGACCCGCTGTGGAAGCTGGTGAGAGACTAGGTTTTTTGCCTGGAGACATGAAAGAAAAAGTTGATCCTTATCTGAGGCCTTTGTATGATTCACTTTATGATTTATTTAACTTCGAAAAAATACAAAGAATGATTGAAATAGGAGACATTGAAATAGCACCATTAGCATTTATGAGAGGTCGAACGTTAAAAAATTCTTTTGCAATTTTAGACGAGGCACAGAATGCAACAGACACTCAAATTAAGATGTTTTTGACTAGGATTGGAGAAAACTCAAAAATTGTTGTTAATGGGGACCCCAGTCAAATTGATTTACCAAATAAAAATATGTCAGGTTTGTTAAAATCAAAAGAATTATTAGGTCATTTAAATGAAATTTCTGTAGTTGATTTTGATTATTCAGATGTTGTTAGACATCCACTTGTATCAAAAATAGTTAAAGCATATTCTAATAATGATTAATATTCTTGTCCTCTCAGAGGAGAGTGCATGGTCAAGGAAATTAAAAAAAAAGAATTTTTTTTTCAATCAAATTTGCAAATCATTTCCAAAAAAATATAAGTTTTTAAATAAAAAAGTAAGTTTAACGATTTTACTTTCCAACAATAAGAATATAAAAAAATTAAATAAAAATTTCAGAAATAAAAACAAACCAACTGATATATTGTCATTTCCTTTAAACAAGAAAATAAAAATAACTAAGCAAACATATCTTGGAGATATCATT
Organism: uncultured Pelagibacteraceae bacterium; assembly: GCA_902509725.1. The sequence continues at coordinate 22,276 of CABWYI010000009.1, forward strand.
ATAAGTTATGATTTCATTAATAAACCTAAGTCACAAAATTTACATAGTTTCAAACATAAATTAATCAAAATATTTATTCATGGGTTTCTCCATCTTGTGGGATATGATCATATTAAAAATAATGATTTTAAAAAAATGTTAAAAGAAGAGAAATTGATATATCAAGCAGTAATTTCAAAATTAAATTAAATACAATTGAAAAATAAATTATATACTGAATTAATTTTTTTATTATTGATTGGAGCCATTACTTCTCTAAGTTTACCTCCGCTGAACTTTTTCTTTATAAATTTTTTTACGTTTACTTTATTTTTTGTATTTTTAGTTAAAAAATCTAAATTACACTCAAATCAAAAAATTTTCTTTTTCTATGGTTGGACTTTTGGTTTGGGATATTTTATTTCAAATTTATATTGGATTTCAATTTCATTGACTTTCGATAGCAGTTTTAAATTTTTGATACCGTTATCAATTATTTTGATTCCAATGTTTTTAGCGGTATTTTATGGAGCTGTATCTTTTTTATTTATTTTTTTTAAACAAAAAAAAATAATAAATTCTTTTCTACTTTTTTCGTTATCTTTTGGAATTATAGAATTTTTAAGAGGTACTTTTCTCACAGGTTTTCCTTGGAATCTAATTGCTTATAGTTTTTCAAATCAGCTAGAGGTACTGAGCATAACATCGATAATTGGAACTTATGGATTTAATTTATTTTGTATTTCATTATTTACGAGTCCTGCAATAATTTTACTTAACAAAAGAAAACAGGATTTTGGAATTTTTATTTTTTTTTTATCTATAACCTTTGTTTTTTTTTACTACGGATCTATAGAAAAGAATAAATTTTTAGAATTAAAAAAAAATAATATTGATTATGAGATTAGAGCAATTGGATCTAATATAAGTTTGGAAAGATTCTACTCAAATGATGATCCAGTTTCTGTAATTAATGAATTAATAAAAATCAGTGAACCAAATAAGTCTAAAAAAATTATTTTTGTTTGGCCCGAAGGTATTGTGCCCAGTATTTCACAAGATGATTTAATAGAGTATAGCTGGTTATTTGATAAAAAATTTAATAAAAATCATATTTTTTTAATAGGTATTAACAAAGAGGAAGACGTAGGTGGAATTACAAAATATTATAATTCACTTTCCGTTTATGACAATAAGTTAAATTTAATTAACTCATATAGCAAGATAAAATTAGTCCCTTTTGGAGAATTTTTACCATTAGAAAATTTTTTACGACGTTTTGGATTAAGATCAATAACTAATAGTTATCAATCATACACAAGCGGGAATAAAAGAAATGTCATTAATTTAGATTTAGATATGTTCTCAATAAAGTTTTTACCTTTGATTTGCTATGAAATAATTTATTCAGGTAAATTATTTCATAAAACAGACTTTGACTTAATTATTAATATTTCTGAGGATGGATGGTTTGGTCAATCTATTGGACCGAAGCAACATTTTGCTCATAGTATTTTTAGAGCCATTGAGAGTGGCAAATATTTAATTCGCTCATCTAACAATGGGATCACTGCTATTATAAATCCAATAGGCATTATTGAGCAAAAACTATCTTTAGGCAAAACAGGGTTTGTTAAATTAAAAGAAGTACGAACAATCCAACCAACAATATTTTCAAAGTATGGAAATAAAATTTTCGGATTATTAATTTTATTGTATATTTTTTTAATATTTTCATTTAATAGAACTAGAGATGAGTAATCTTAAAAATTATCTTTTTACAAGTGAGTCGGTTTCCGAAGGTCATCCTGATAAAGTTTCAGACAGAATATCCGATATGGTGGTTGATAATTATCTTTCAAAAGACCCTTTTTCAAGAGTAGCATGTGAGACACTTACCACAACAAACAAGGTTGTATTAGCGGGTGAAATAAGAGGACCCAAAATTAAGAAAGAAGAAATTATAGAAAAAGTTAGAAATTGCATTAAAGATATTGGTTATGATCAAGATGGTTTTACTTGGAAAGAAGCAACAAAAATAGAAAGCCATTTGCATTCACAATCAAAAGACATAGCTATGGGAGTAGACTCATCTGGAAATAAGGATGAAGGAGCTGGTGATCAAGGTATAATGTTTGGATACGCATGTAATGAAACAGATGTTTTAATGCCGGCACCAATACATTATTCGCACAAAATTTTAAGATTAATGGCTGAAGACAGAAAATCTGGTAAATTAAATCATATTGAGCCAGATTCAAAAAGCCAAGTTACCTTTGAATATTTAAATGGCATGCCAAGCAAAGTTAAATCTGTAGTGATATCATCACAACATTCTCCTGATGTAAATCAGGAGCAAGTCAGAGATTTATTGAGACCATATTTGCTAAAAGCTATTCCAAAATCCTTTTTTGATAATTTTAAAGATGAAGAATTTTATGTGAATCCAACCGGAAACTTTGTCATTGGTGGTCCTGATGGAGATTGCGGCCTTACAGGACGAAAAATTATAGTTGATACTTATGGAGGCGCTGCTCCACACGGTGGTGGTGCTTTTTCTGGGAAAGACCCAACTAAAGTTGACAGATCAGCGGCATACGCAGCAAGATACATTGCAAAAAATATTGTAGCTTCAAAAATTTCGGATAAATGCTTAATCCAACTAGCTTATGCAATCGGCGTATCAAAACCACTCTCTATCTATGTAAATTTATTTGATAATGACCTTGAAAAAAATCAATTTGTTATTGAAAAGATTAAAAATAATTTCGATCTAAGTCCGAGGGGCATCAGAGAAATGCTAAATTTGAATAAACCAATTTATGAAAAATCGGCAGCCTATGGACATTTTGGTAGAACACCAGAAAGCGATGGGTCATTTTCATGGGAAAAAACCGATAAAATAAGCATTTTTTCTAAATAGTTTCTGTTGAATTAAAAAAAAATTTTAATATATTGCTTTTACATCATTGAATTTCAAAATGGGCTTAAGCCCATTTTTTTTTGAAGCAAACAAAAATATGTTAAATAAAAGAGCAGATAAATTAGAATTACTTAGAATAGCCGAAGCAGTAGCCTTGGAAAAATCAATAGATAAAGAATTAATTATTAGTTCTATGGAAACCGGTATAGCAAAAGCTGCTAAATCTAAATTTGGTCAAGATAATGAGATAAAAGTCTTAATTAATAGGGATAATGGGAATATTGAAATTTTTAGAAAATTAGTTATTTCGGATAGTCCAGAAAATTCAAACACTGAAATAAAACTTGAGGATGCTATAAATCTAAATCAATTAAATAAAGATAAAAAAATTGGCGACGAGGTGCTTCAGCCATTACCATCCTTCGATTTTGGTCGTATAGCAGCTCAAACTGCTAAACAGGTAATAAGCACTAATGTAAGAGAGGCAGAACGTGAAAGACAATACAACGACTTT
>CABWYI010000010.1 GCA_902509725.1 uncultured Pelagibacteraceae bacterium
AGGAATTAATTCAGCATTTACTTGAAATTTTTTGTCACAATTAACACATTTGATAATCATTATATTTTTATATCAGATTTTAACAAAATTACCTTTTTTTTTGCAATCTTTATACTTTGAAATGATTAATAAGTACTGTATTAGTACATCACCCGGAGTGTAGCGCAGCCTGGTAGCGCATCTGGTTTGGGACCAGAGGGTCGCAGGTTCAAATCCTGCCACTCCGACCATCAAATTTATGAAAAAAGCAAAAATATTTAGTCCAAACAAAAGTGCTATGCAATCTGGTTTGAATAAAACAGGCAAATGGATTTTAGAGTTTGAAACAAAAGATCCTACAACAAATCCTCTTATGGGATGGGAAAGTTCATCTGATACTTTAACAGAACTAAGATTAGAATTTTCAACAAAAGAAAATGCAATAAATTATGCAAAAAAAAAGAAAATTGATTTTGAAATCATTGAACCAAAAAAAAGAAAAACTGTAAAAAAATCATATGCTGATAATTTTATAAGTTAAAAAATAATTATGTTTAAATTTTTTACACAAAAACAATGGTTCTTATGGAGTATATTTGGTTCAATTTTTATACTTGTATCCACATGGTACCAAGTTCAACTTGATGTAAAAATTAATGAATGGTTTGGAGATTTTTATGATACTCTTCAAAAAGCTCTTACAACTCCAAATTCTGTTACAGAAAAAGAATTTATTGGCTATTTATTCACATTTGCTAAAATTGCAGCTTTATGGATATTGATCGCGGTATTTACAGGCTTTTTTACTAGTCATTGGGTTTTTAGATGGAGGACATCAATGGCAAATTATTATCATGAGCAGTGGTTAAAGGCTAGGCTGACCGAAGGTGCATCTCAAAGAGTTCAAGAAGATACTTTAAAGTTTGCAAGAATAATGGAAGGTTTAGGTGCTGGATTATTAGATAGTATAATGACATTAATTGCCTTTACGCCAATTCTTTGGGGTCTTTCAAAACAAATTGATGTCTTACCATGGATAGGAGAAGTTGATCATGCTTTAGTGTGGGTTGCTATAATTTCTGCTTTAGGAGGGACATTGCTTTTAGCAGCAGTTGGAATTAAACTTCCAGGCATAGAATATGATATTCAAAAAGAGGAGGCTAGTTATAGAAAAGAATTAGTTCATGGAGAAGATGATCCGATTAGAGCTGCCCCGCCAACTATAGGACAACTTTACAATCGAGTAAGAGGGATACATTATAAATCTTATTTTCATTATTTATATTTTAACACTGTTAAATGGAGTTATTTCCAAGGAATGGTAGTTGTTCCATATCTAGCTTTAGCACCGACTATAGTCACTGGCGCTATTACATTAGGTTTTGTTCAACAAATTACAAGGGCCTTTGGAAGGGTAGAAGGTTCCTTGCAATATTTAGTCAAAAGTTGGTCTACTATTGTTGAATTGATTTCCGTATGGAAGAGACTTACTGAATTTGAAGCTAAATTAAAATTTAGAGAAAAAATGGAAACTGTTTAATTAATGTCTTTAGATAAAAAATTCGAAGATCTGTTTTTAAAAATTTCGTCTAGAGCTGCTTTATCCTCTCACTATCTTGTTGGTAAAAAAGATAAGATCTTAGCCGACAAAGCTGCAGTAGACTCTATGAGATCTGAATTAAATAAAATTGAAATGAAAGGTAAAATTGTTATAGGAGAAGGTGAACTAGATAAAGCACCGATGCTATACATCGGTGAAAGTGTAGGGTTGATGAATGGTCCTGAACTAGATATTGCTGTCGATCCACTAGAAGGAACAAATTTTGCAGCAAATAATTTACCTGGAGCTTTATCGGTAATTTCTGTAGCAGAAAAATCTAATTTATTTAACGCACCCGAAACATATATGGATAAAATTTCCGCTAACGTCAATGAAAAAAATGTTATTGATTTAGATTATTCTATAAAAAAAAATATCCTTAATTTATCAGAATATAAAAATAAAAGTCCTGAAGAATTAACTGTATGCATTTTAGATAGACCAAGACATAGTAAAATTATTGATGAACTAAAAAGACTAAAAGTTAAATTAAAACTTATATCTGATGGAGATGTATCTGGGGCGCTTTTAGTAACTCACGACAAGTATAAAATTGATTTATTTTTAGGTATAGGTGGTGGGCCAGAAGGAGTATTGGCAGCTTGTGCGCTAGATACATACAATTGCTTTTTTCAAGGGAGATTTTTATTTGAGTCGGATGAAGACAAATCAAGAGCAAAAAAAATGGGAATACAAGATTTAGATAAAAAATATGAATTAAAAGAAATAATATCTGGAGATTCAATTTTTTGTGCAACAGGAATAACCTCTGGAGATTTGGTCTCAGGTATTGAAATTGAAGATAATAATTTTATTTCTGAAACTCTAATAACGCACAAGTCAACTGGTTTAAAAAAAATAATTAAAATAAAACAAAAAATTTAAATAAGTCTTGATTAATAATTATTTATACAATAAAAAACAGTTTTTTGGTCCCTTCGTCTATCGGTTAGGACACGTGGTTTTCATCCTCGAAAGAGGGGTTCGATTCCCCTAGGGACCGCCAATATCTAATGTCTTTTTTTGTTTATATAATAAAAACAATAAATTCTAAAATATCAAAAACATACGCTGGTTACACTAATAACTTAAAAAAACGCCTAGATGATCATAATAATAATAGGGGCGCTAAATCAACAAAAGGACATAAATGGGAATTAATTTACAAGAAAAAATTTATATCAAAATCTAAAGCTATGTCTTATGAATATAAAATTAAAAAAGATAGAAAATTTAGAAAAGATATAATAAACAAAATCAAATAATGAATAAAAAAGTTGCAATTATTCTACCGTATAAAGAAATTTATTCTGAAAATCACGCGGGGGCCGCTTCTATTTGGGTTAAAGATTATGATAATTTATCAAGATTATCCAAGCTTACAAAGATTTTTGGTAATTTAGAAAAAAAAATAAAGCCTTTAACAAAAAATTTTAAGAATATAAATATTAATAAAACAACTTTTTCAAAAACAAAACAATATATTAATTTTTTTTATAAAGATTTTCTTAAAAACGACTATGAAATAATTGAAATTCATAATCGTCCTGAATACCTAAATTTTCTTATTAAGAAAAAAGTTAAATCTAAACTAATTTTTTTTTTTCATAATAATCCAAAAGATATTAGAGGATCAAAAGCCATAAACGAGAGACTAAATATTCTCGAAAATACAGATAAAGTTTTTTTTGTTAGTTCGTGGACTAAAAAAAAGTTTTTTGAAGATTTGCCCTATAAAACTAAATCTAATTGTGAAATATTATACCCCTCTATTAAAAAACAAAAAGTTTTTAATTATAAAAAGAAAAAACAAATTATTTTTACAGGTAAATTAAATTCGTCTAAAGGATATGATTTATTTGGCGAAGCAATTATAAAAATATTAAATAAATATCCTGATTGGACTGCTGTAGTAGCTGGAAACGAACCAAGAGAGAAATATAATTTTTCTCATAAAAATCTTAAAATCTATCCATGGTTACCACACAAAGACATTTTAAATCTTTATAACCAATCTTCTATTTCTGTTGTTCCATCTAGATGGGAAGAACCGTTTGGGAGAACCGCAATGGAGTCAGCCGCACATGGTTGCGCAACTATTACATCTCAAAAAGGAGGTCTTTTAGAAACATTTGACAATGATTTATTTCTAAAAAATCTTAAATCTAAAGATATATTTGATAATATTGATAATTTAATTAAAAATCCCAAAAGATTAAAGTCTTATCAAATAAAAAATTTTAATAATCCTATTCATTTAATTGAAAATTTAACAAATTTTTTAGATTCTGTTAAAATCAATATGTTAACTAAAAATATTTATATTAATAGATCGGTAAAACCCAAAATACTTCATATTTCAAATTTTAATGAAAAAAATAATCAAAGATTGTTTAATATATCGATTGCTTCTAAATTAACCAATGGCTTAATACGCAATAATAATGATGTAATAAATTTTAGTTATCGAAATTATCTATCTCAAAAAGTTTTTGCTAATCTTGATAATGATATTTTGACAATTGCAAAAAACTATAGACCAGATCTTATTTTATTGGGTCATAATAATATTCTTAAAAATGAAACTTTGAAAATTTTTAAAAAAGAACAAAAAAAGATTGCTCTTTGGTATGAAGATCATGTTGCGGACTATGGTCCTAATTGGAAATCAAATTTAAGTTTAATTGAAAAAAATAATGAATTTATTGATAAATATTTTATAACAACCCATCCAAGCGTAATCAAAACTAAAATTATGAGGAACAAACTTCATTATTTACCAATTCCTGTAGATGAAAATATAGAAAACTTAAAAATTTATGAAAACAAACACAGATACAAAGACTTATTTTTTGCTTTAAGTCATGGAGTGAATTTTGGAAATTTAAGGAGCTCATCTAATGATGAAAGAGAAATCTTTTTAAAAAAGCTTATTGAGAAAGGGAAGGGCATAAATTTTCATTTATTAGGAATTAATAATGATAAACCAAGATGGAATTATGATTTTTACAATGAAATGATGATATGTAAAATGTCTCTTAATTTGAGTAGAGGAAAACCTTTAAAATATGCATCAAGTAACAGAATAGCTTCTTATGTGGGTAATGGAATTTTAACGTTTATTAATGAAAAGGTAAAATTCCAAGAGCTTTTTACCAAAAATGAATTAGTTTTTTATAAAAATGAAAATGATTTAATTTCAAAAATTTTAGATTTAAAAGATGATATTTCTACAATTAATGAAATTTCAAAAAACGGTAGAAATAAATATTTTAAGATTTTTAACAATTTGATAGTAGCAGACTCAATTATTTCAAAAACATTTAATATTAAACCAAAATTTAAATATGCATGGAAAGAATAAAACAATTTGTATCGCTGGTAAGAATAAATGTGCGATATATTGCTTATCTTACGTAATAAAAAAATTTAAAGATTTTAACATATTAGCCTTACCAAATAAGTCAGATAATGGAAAAGATGACTGGCAAAAATCATTTAAAAAATTTTCATTAAAGAATAAAATTCCTATTACAACATTAAAGAAATTATACCATAAAAAAAATTTATATTTTTTTTCTTTAGAATATGAGGGAATATTAAATATTAACAAATTTAAATCTAATAATTTATTTAATTTTCATTTCAGTTTGCTTCCAAAATATAGGGGATGTCATACAAACTATTTTCAAATACTTAATGGAGAAAAAAATACTGGTGTTACATTGCACAAAATGGATAGAGGCATAGATACCGGGAAAATTATTGACATTTCCAGATTTAATATTGGAATGAATACGACTGCTTATGAAAATTATTTAAAGCTTTTAGATCAATCTATAAAATTATTTAAAAAAAATATTTATAGAATTATAAATAATGAATATTCGCTAAGAAAACAAAATCTTAAAAAAGGGAGTTATTTTAGTAGAAATTCTGTAAATTATAAAAAATTAATCCTTTTAAAGGAAATCACTCATAATAAATCTACTCATAATAAGATAAGATCTTTAATTTTCCCTCCCTTTCAATTACCAATTTATAATGGTAAGAAAATTAAAAGATCAATTTTTAAGAATAACAAAATAAAACTTGTGTATAATTAATTATGTATAACGTTGCAATAATTGGATATGGATATTGGGGGCCAAAACTTGCAAGAAACATTCAAAACTCAAATAATTTTAAAATCAATTTTATAGTAGATAAATCAGATAAAAATTTGAATATTGCAAAAACAAACTTCCCGCTTTGCAAGTTATCAAAAGATTATAAGAGTATAGATCATGAAAAAGTTGATTTAGTAGTCATATCGACACCAACTATAACCCATTTTCAAATTGCAAATTATTTTTTAAAAAAAACAAATGTTTTAATTGAAAAACCTGTAGCATTAAGCATTAAAGATGTAAAAAAATTAGAAAATATCTCTAAAAGTTCAAAAACTAAATTATTTGTGGACTATCCATTTATTTTTTCTGGATCAATTAGATATATTCAAAAAGTAATCAAACAAAAAAAATATGGAAAACTTCTTGAAATAGAAAGCTTTAGAGAGCAGGCCCCTATAAGAAATGATGCCAATGTTGTTTGGGATCTTGGAGTGCATGATATATCAATTTTAAGATTTTTATTAAATGTTAATCCAAAAAAAATTTCATCTTTGAAATATAATACAATTAAAACATACCAAAAAGATACAGCCTACATAAATCTAGAATATAAAAATAATTTAAAAGTTTTCATAAAGAACTCCTGGATCTCTCCATTAAAAGTAAGAATAATAAAATTTAAATTCGAAAAAGGATTTATCATATGTGATGAAAATGAGCCAATTTATAAATTAAAAGTATTCACAAGAAGAAATTCAAAAATAACAAACTATAAACTTTCATTGCCAGAAATTGATTTATCTGAACCTCTTTTTAATTTAATCGAGTACATAGGAAATTGTTTAAAAACAAATAAAAACCCGATCTTTAAAGATCAGTTTAATATTGATATTACAAAAGTACTAGAAAAGATATAAGATGATCAAGTTTTTAGATTTATACAAACAAGATAAACTATTACATAAAAAAATACTTAAAAAAATAGATAAACTTTTTAAAAGAGGCGATTTCATTCTTGGTTCAGAAGTTGAATTATTTGAAAAAAAATTTAGTAAATTTTGTGGTTCAAAATACGCCATAAGTTGTGCTAACGGCACTGATGCACTTACATTAGCTTTAAAAGTCTTAGATTTACCTAAAAATTCCGAAGTTATAATTCCAGCAATGACCTATTGTTCTACAGCATTCTCAATAATCAATGCTAATTTAAAACCTGTACTAGTTGATATTGAAACTCTAGGTTCAACTATTTGCATTAAAGATCTTAAAAAAAAATTAAATCGTAAAACTAAAGTAATTCTACCCGTCCATTTATATGGGTCAGTGGCAAATTTATATGAAATTAAAAAGATTATAAAATCAAAAAATATATATTTAATTGATGATTGTGCACAAGCACATGGTTCTTTTGATGATTCAAATTATAGAATAAAACGAAAAATTAAGATTGGATCTGCAACAGATATGTCCTGTTTTAGTTTATATCCTGGAAAAAACCTTGGCGCCTATGGGGATGCTGGAATAATTACTACAAATAATCCAATTTTTCATAAAAAGCTTAGAAAACTTAGAAATTTAGGTTCTGAAAAAAAATTTATTCATGAACATGTTGGATTTAATAGTCGTTTAGACACTATTCAAGCAATTATTTTAAATGAAAAAATTAATTATCTTGAAGCAAATAATCAAAAAAGAAAAAAAATTGCTAAATTTTACAACGAAAAAATCAAGAATTCTAAAATAACAAAGATTAATTACTCAAAATCTTGTGTTTTTCACCAATATATTATCTTAGTTAATAATAGAAAAAAATTGATTAAATTCCTAGAACAAAAAAAAATTCAATTTGGATTTCACTATCCCTTTGCAATCCATCAATTAAAAGTATTTAAAAAAAACTACAAAAGAACATCTTTTAAAAATGCAGAACGACTTGCAAAACAATCACTTAGCTTACCAATAGATCCTAATCTTTCTTTTAAAAATCTTAATATTATCGTAAATACTCTAAATAAGTTCTAATGGAAATTTATTTAAAACTCTTTGAAGTCTTATTTCCTGTTTTTTTTGTTATTAGCATTGGTTATTATTTGGGTAAAAATAATAAAAAAATTGATACTACTTTCATCACAAATTTTGCCGCCAATATAGGAACTCCTGCAATGATTATTTATGCAGTTACTTCTACAGGTATAACATTTGAAATATTTAAAGAATATTTTTGGTACTATTTATTAGCAATTATATGTTTTGCTTTAGTCGGCATACCAACACTGTATTTTTTAAAAACAAAAGACATTATTAGAGAGCTTCCTCCTTTAATACTTCCAAATACAGGTAATATGGGTGTACCTATTTGTTTATTTGCTTATGGTACCGAAGGACTTGGAGTATCAGCATCTATAACATCAATCATTATTCTTTTTCATTTTACTGTTGGTGTATTTTTAGCTGACAGAAAATTTAATCTTAATGTAATATTAAAAAATCCTCCTTTTTATGCAATTTTATTTTCTGCTTTTATTCTTTTCAACAATATATCCCTACCTACATTTGTTATTAATACTACAGAGTGGTTAATGTTTGCTACAATATTTTTAATATTAATGTCTTTAGGAATTGCTTTAACTAGATTAAAAGTTTTTTCTTTAAACAAAGCAATTATGTGTTCAATTACGAGAATGTTTTTGGGTCCTCTAATTGGTTTACTATTAATTTATTATTTTAATTTATCAGGTTTTGCTGCAGGTGTTTTACTTATTCAATGTTCTATGCCAAGTGCGGTATTAAATTATTTAATAGGAAGTATATATTCACCAAAAAAGATTGTTGATAGTGTTGCCAGTACTATTGTTGTATCGACATTGATGTCTTTTATAACCCTTCCTATAATTGTATTCTTTGCTTTAAAATACTTTAATTAACATATATCTTAGCCCAATGAAGGCTATAACATTCAATCTTTTAGCTTGGGTAATGCTTCCAATAATGGATGGTTTTGCAAAATATTTAAGTGCAGATCTTCCAGTATTACAAATTACATGGGCAAGATATTTTTTTACAGTTGCTTTTACTTTTCCAGTAATGTTTTTCTTTTTTAGAAAAAATCTTGTATGGACGGATAAACCAAAATTACAATTCATTAGAGGTTTAATTCTTTTAACTGCTAATATTTGTTTCTTTTATGCAATTTCAGTTATTTCTTTAGCAAAAGCATTAACTCTAGCCTTTGTTGCTCCTTTAATTGTTACAGCTTTTTCTCCAGTTTTTTTAGGTGAGAAGGTAGGACTCAGAAGATGGTCTGCAGTAATTATCGGTTTTATAGGCTCTTTAGTAGTTATAAGGCCAGGATTTGTTGAAATTAATTTAGCAAGCATAGCCGCTCTTGGAACAGGTGTAATGTATGGGTTTTATTTAATCATTACTCGTAAACTAAGTGCCTCAGACAATCCTTTGTTAACTTTATTGTTAACTGGTGTAGTAGGGGCCATAATAACATCCACTGTAATGCCATTTTTATGGGTTAAACCTAGCTTAAATCAGTGGTCCATGATGGCTGCTATAGGTATATTTGCCTGTATAGGACATTTATTTTTAATATTGTCTCTTAAATATGCTGACGCCTCTAAACTAGCTCCATTTAGCTACTTTGAAATCATTACGAATATTATAATAGGCTATTATTTCTTTAATGATTTCCCTGATAATTGGACTTTTCTAGGATTATTCATTATCGTTTTAAGTGGAATATACATCTCAAGAAGAGAGAATTTAGTTAATAAAATAAAATAATAGGTAATATTTATTTACCAATATCTAAAGTATTACATTAAGTGTAAGTACTAAACTACTGTATTTATTACATTTTATTAATTATATAAATAATTAAATTATCATGATATTATAAATTATTTAATATTAAATCACCTTAATATGCTGTTCTAGAGTTTAAATTTTTGTCAAAATATAAAAAACATCAAATAATCCTTTAAAAATAGGGATTTTTTTCAAATGTGATCATAAAAATTATCTTAAAATAGGGTAGTCTAAAAGTATTGATATAGTTGAATAGTAGAGGGATGCACTAATTGAATATACCATTTAAACGTCCGTAGAGGGGTCTATTTTAGGCAAAGGGCCATATATGGTACAACTGAAGGGTGAATTATATTATTTAGGTAGAAATCAGGTAAAAAGATCAAAAAACGTTGATTTTACTAACTTTTTTAACGTAAAAAAGCCTAAAAATACGGCTAAATCGCTACCTTTTCAGATTTAAGCAATTTCAGCTTTTGTTTAGTTCCACCTCTCCCAGAATAGCCACCAAGAGCTCCATCAGATCTAATCACTCTGTGACAAGGTATTTTTGGAGCATAGGGGTTTTTAGCGCAAGCATTAGCTACAGCACGAGCCGATTTAGGCCTTTTTATGCCAATAGCAACCTGTTTGTAGGTTTTTACCTTACCTTTTGGTATTGTTTTAAGGTATTTCCAGACTTTTAATTGAAATTTTGTTCCCTGCACTAGTTTTTAACGTGGAATTAATAAAATTATGTAACTTATAAAGAATATAATAGCCATTACAGACAAGAATATAGTGTTAAAGCTCTTACCAGTATTTCGATACTGAATAAAAGTTAATATAATAAAACCAATCGAACTAATTAAAAACCATACTGCCGGAATTTCTCCATCAATTGAACCCATAATTTTTTAATTTAAACTATTGACAATAAAAATCACTTGATATATTACTAATGATAATTAATTGTTATCAATAGTAATAATATGAATGAACTAACAACAGACCTAAAATCACTTCATGAGGCAACATTAAATAACCTCAAAAGCTCTAAAGCAGATAATACTTTAAGAGCATATAAATCTGACTTCAAAGATTTTGGAGCTTTTTGTGCTAAGCATGGTTTAAATTCATTACCATCTGAACCAAAAATTGTATCTTTGTACCTAACTCATCTTTCTAAAAATTCAAAAATTAGCACATTGAGAAGACGATTGGTGTCAATAAGCATGGTTCATAAACTAAAAGGGCATTACTTAGATACAAAACATCCAATTATTGTTGAAAATTTAATGGGCATAAGAAGGGTTAAAGGCAGCATACAAAAAGGTAAAAAACCTATATTAATCAATCATTTAAAATCAATAATTAATGTAATAGATCAACAAAAAATTGAGGAAATTAAGAAGCTTAGAGATAAGTCAATAATCTTAATTGGCTTTGGAGGAGGTTTTAGACGAACAGAACTAATTTCAATAGATCATGAGGATTTAGAATTTGTTCCTGAAGGGCTTAAAATTACAATCAAAAGATCTAAAACTGATCAATTTGGTGAAGGAATGACTAAAGGACTACCCTACTTTAATAATGAAATTTATTGTCCGGTAGTTAATTTAAAAAAATGGATAGAAATTTCTAAAATAAAATCTGGACCTATTTTTAGAAGATTTTCTAAAGGCTCGGCTTTAACTGAAAATAGATTAACAGACCAATCTGTAGTTTTGTTAATGAAAGAATATCTAAAATTAGCAGGGATTGAAAATAAAAACTTTGCAGGCCATAGTTTAAGATCAGGTTTTGCAACAGTAGCAGCTGAGGCTGGAGCGGATGAACGAAGTATAATGGCAATGACAGGTCATAAAACAACACAAATGGTTAGAAGATATATAAGAGAAGCAAATATATTCAAAAATAATGCTTTAAATAAAATTAAAATTTAAATTGAAATCCAATCTTTAGGCCAAAAATTTTCATTATTTGACGGATTTAAATTTGAAGGTCTGATACAAATTTTATTTGGGTTTTTATTTAACCACGCTCCCCACCAGTGAAAAGAAGAAGGACCTACTATAAAATGTTTTACATATTGAAATAAATCAAAATCATTTATAACATTTTCATTGATCAAATGATATTTTTTTATAATTAATTTATTTGATAATTGTTCAAAATTTTTATAATCATTTGTCCAAATAAAATATTGGGGGTTTTGAATCTTTTTTTCAATAAAGTTTATAGACCTATTAATATAATCAATAATTTGATTAGTAAAAATGTCTGATTTTTCTTGATCTTTGGTTGTTTCCGTTAAACCAACCTGATCTGAAAACCTATTTCTTCTAATATGAATAGAAATTGAATTATTATTATTTAATAGTGCCACTATTGAGTCTTTGTGAGTAATTAATTCTTTTTTAGGAATAAATAAATTAGATAATTCGTTTTTAAATTGATCGAAATATAAATAATTTTCAAAGTTCCCCTGGACATAAGTAACATTAGAAAAATTACTTTTTGATAATACAGAGTAATTTTTTGCAATTTTTTTATCATTTATTCTAATATTCTCTTCTTTGAAAAATTTTTTCGTATAGTTTAACTTATCTAATAAAATCAATATTTTTTTTAAAATTCTTTTATATTCGTTGTCATACATGTATTTTTTTGGTGCTAAATTTTGTTTTATGTTAAAGAGATCTAACATGTATTTTTGATGTTTTCTTAGTGTATTTTTTTTTAAAGAATAAGCGCTTTTATTATCAATTAGAAGTTCACAACCGAGTTTTTGCGACATTGAAAAAGCATGAGCGTACATAAATAATTGATTTCCTAATCCTTCAGCAATTTCTACTATAAGTTTTTTATTCATCTAAAGTATTTTGAGAAAAAAAATTTTAATTTACAAATAATATAATCAAAATAAAAATTTAAATTTTTTTTAGGCTCTTTTAATTCACCATTATATTCACTACCTCTATTTAAATAATGTTTTGTAAAAAATTCGACTGATATTTTCCATTTTAATAAAAAAGTTCTTTTTCCATTATTTTTCTGAATATCTTTATTTTTACGAGTGGTTAGTGATCCAAAATGATAAACTCTTGACTTTGAGATACCTTTGAAAATTCTTACACCTTCCATCCATAATTTCATATTTAAATCAGGGTCAGATGCAAATCCAGGATTAAATTCTTCACTAAAGCCACCTATTTTATCCCATAAAGATTTATGAATTAAGTGTGGAGCCCAATGACTTCCTTGTAAATCTCTAAATTCAAATTTTTCAAATTCATTTAATAATTTTTTTTCATTGAAATTATCTATCGCGTTTCCGCAGTCAAATTGAATATGTTGAAGATCCCCTTTTACAGCACCTGAATGTGAAATTTGTGTTAATGATAAATAATATTTATTATGACTTAAACTATCTATTTCTCTTTTTAAATAATAGTCCCATTTAGGTAAAAAATACATATCGTCGTGTGCATAAAGTACATGGTCTTTCGTTGCTTTTTTGGATGCAATATTAACCCCACTGCATAAACCAATATTTTTTTCACTTTTGGTAAGAATTATGTTCTTATTTTTTATAAATTCTTCTGACTCAATGTCGCTACCATTTAAATGGACAATTATTTCATGCTTATATGTTGAATTTTTTTCAATGGAATTAATACATAAAGAAAGATAAGAGTTATTTTTAAATGTTGGAATTATAATAGAAAAACTCATCAATTATAAAGTCTTATTAAAACTGGAAATTTTAAAATATCCTTATCTTTATTAAAGATTGACAAACATTTTTTTGAATTTAATTCTGATGTTTTGTGTGTAATTATAACAATAGTTGCCCTATTTTTTTTTTTATTAGGTGTTTGGATAATTCTTTTAACAGATATTTTATAATTAGCTAAACGATTAGTAATTTTCGATAAAACGCCTGATTTATCTTTCACCTCAAATCTTAAGTATAAAGAATTAGTATATAAATCTTTATTAAAAGATTTAATCAATTTTCTTTTGTTATAGGAAATTCCAAAAGGTTTTTTAATATTATCTCCAAGAATAGACATAAGGTCTGATAATAAAGAAGACGATGTTGGTCCTGGTCCGGCACCCTCCCCTTGTAAAATACTTTCACCAACAGGTCTTCCATTTAAGATGATAGCATTCATTACACCATTAACATTTCCTATATAGGAATCTTTACTTACTAAACATGGATGAACTGTTTCAAAAAGCTTTTTATTAATTATCTCAGAAATTCCAAGTAATTTTATTCTTAAATTTAATTTATTTGCAATTTTGATATCTTTTAAATCGATATTCTGAATACCTTCCATGATACATTTGCTTTTAGAAATTTTATTATTAAAGGCTAATGCAGAAAGAATTCTAACTTTTGCAAAAGCGTCAAATCCATTCAAATCTAATTTTGGATTCCCAGGTTCTGCGTATCCTAAACTTTGAGCTTTTTTTAAAACTTTATCAAACGTCTGATTTGAATTTTCCATTTCAGTTAATATATAATTCGTTGTTCCATTTAATATTCCGTAAACTTTATTAAGCATATTTGTTGACAAGCCTTCTTTTATAGTTTTTAAAATAGGAATTCCGCCAGCAACCGATGCTTCAAATTCAAGATTAACTTTATTATCTTCTGCTAGTTTCCCTAAATAATCACCATGTTTTGCTATTAATGCCTTGTTAGGAGTAATTACGTTTATTTTTTTTCTTAGGGCTGTCTCAACAATTTTTTTTGAAATACCATCTGATAAGCCTATTGATTCAAATAATATATCAATTTTTTTTTTCTTTAATATATCTAGTGGGTTTTTGAAAAAAATTTGTTTGTTAATTTTGAATTGTCTTTTTTTATTTTTATTTTTGGCTGAGATAGCGACTATTTTTATTTTTTTTCCTGTTTTTTTTTCAATTTCTTTTTTCTTAAGATTTAATTCATTATATAAATAATTACCGATTTGACCCAATCCTACAATTGCAATATTTGTAATTTTATTCATTTTTATTACCTATATTTGGATACGGGCTATTATCCGCATATTCATCAAGTTTTAATTTAAATTCGTTAAATGTCATTTCATCTAAAGATTCAAAACTTCTAATTGAAATATCTTTATCATTATTTGATGTACAGCTTAACATCAAAATAAAAAATAAGATTAATGTTTTATTCATTTTAATCCTTCATTGAAGTTATAACCATATTTTATGTTCATATTTTGAATTGCTTGACCAGCGCCACCCTTAATCAAATTATCTATTGTAGATAAGATAATTATCCTTTTTTTATTTCTAGTTCTGCAAGCGGATATAAAACAGTTATTAGTGTTTATTACATCATTTGTACTTAATGGGGTATCTATTTTGTGTATCTTAATAAAAAGATCATTTTTATAAGTTTTTTTTAATACATTTAATACTTTCATAATCGATTGTCTTTTTTTTAAATCAACATAAATAGTTGTCAAGATACCTCTAAACATAGGTGTAAGATGTGGGGAAAATATAAAATCAACTTTAGATTTTGTATTTTTTTTTAATTCTTGATAAATTTCAGCGGTATGTCGATGGTAGTCCAGTCCATAAGCACTAAGAGATTCATATAAATTTTTTTTTTTATATTTTTTGTGAACACCTCTCCCCGCTCCTGAATAACCAGATTTTGAGTCGATCACAATGTTATTAGCAGAAATAATATTATTTTTTATTAAAGGAATTAATGGCAAAAGTGCAGATGTTGGATAGCAACCTGGGCAACCAATGATATCAAAATTTTTTATTTTATTTCTAGATATTTCTGGAAGTGCATAAATACTATTAACAATTTTTCTAGGTAGTTTATGCTTTATTTTGTACCACTTTTTAAATTCTTTTGGATCATCTAATCTAAAATCTGCAGCTAAATCAATTAATGTATTTTTATTTAGTAAATGTTTTGATATTTCTTGTGCCTCTCCATAAGGCAAGGCTGTAAAAACTAAATCAACGTCTTTAAGAAGTTTATTATTAAATTTGATTATTCTAGGTAATTTATTAAAAATTGGTAATTTTTCATAATAAGAAAGTTTTCTTCCAACAGAAGAGTTTCCACATAGATATTTAATTTTGACATTCTTATGTTTAAGAAGACATTTAACAAGTTGAACACCAATATAACCTGTTGATCCAGCAATTAAAGCGTTAAGCTTAGGCATTATATATTATAGCAGTTAAAAATTAAAAAAAAATTATCTTTTAGAAAACTGGAAGCTTCTTCTTGCTTTTTTCCTGCCAGGTTTTTTTCTCTCAACGGCCCTAGAATCTCTCGTAGTTAATTTTTCAGATTTAAGAGTTGATTTAAATGATTCGTCAAACATTACCAATGCTTTTGAGATACCGTGAACCATTGCTCCTGCTTGACCTGTCGGGCCACCACCTTTTACACTACATCTTACATCGTAGTCTGTAGCTTGATTAATCATTTCAAAAGGTCTTGTAATTTGCATTTTGTGATTTTCGTTAACAAAATACTTATCAAATAATTTACCATTAACGTAAATCTTTCCAGTTCCTTTTTTTACCCAAACTTTTGCTATAGAAGTTTTTCGTCTTCCTGTTGCATATTTGCTATCTTTAAAATCTAATTTGATTTTAGATGTTTTAATATTTTCAACTGTGTTTTCCATAATCTAATTTTTAATTATATTTTTAGAATTTAATTTATTTAACTCAATTATTTTAGGATTTTGAGCAGTATGAGGATGGTCACTACCCATATAAATCTTAAGCTTAGTTAACTGTTTTTTTCCAAGAACACCACCTGGAAGCATCCTTTTAACAGCAAGTTTTAAAACTTCGCCTGGTTTTTTGTTATGAAGTTTTTCAGGGGTTGTCTCTTTGATTCCACCCGGGTGTCCCGTATGTCTAAAATATTTCTTATTCTGAAATTTTTTTCCTGTAAATTTTATTTGTTCAATATTTTTGACAACAACAAAATCACCATCATCCATATGTGGGGTATAAGATGTTTTGTTTTTTCCTCTAATTATCTTAGAAATAATTGTAGCCAACCTACCCACCACAGCATTCTTCGCATCAATCTCATACCAATCTGAATTTAATTGGTCTTTTTTAAGGAATTTTGTCATTGTGCCAGGATTAATACTATTAATAACTATAATGTCAATTTGATATTTATATTGTTTTAAGCTGTTATTTTGTTATATTAATCCTGCCGATTTGATCCTATTGCGGGCATAACTGCTAAACAGGAAATTTCATAACATAATCGGTAGGCATTTGAACTGTATTGTGCGCCTTACATAAAGTTAAAGCACTAAAAAAGGAGTAATAATGAGTACAAAAAGAAATAACCCTGAAACAATAGCTATTCATGGGGGTGATTATAGAAGTGATCCAGCAACTAATGCAGTAGCTGTTCCTATCTATAGAACTACATCATATCAATTCAATAGTGTTGAACATGCAGCAAACCTGTTTGCATTAAAAGAGTTTGGTAACATTTATACTAGAATAATGAACCCTACGAATGATGTATTAGAAAAAAGAATTGCAGCTCTTGAAGGAGGTTTGGCTTGTTTAACAGTAGCATCAGGACAAACGGCATCTACATTTGCTGTTTTAAATGTTGCTCAAGCAGGAGATAATATTGTGAGCTCAACAGATCTTTATGGAGGAACTGTATCTTTATTTACCCATACGTTAAGCAAACTTGGTATTGAAATAAGATATGCGGATCCAAAAGATCCAAAAAACTTTGAAAAAGTTATAGATGATAAAACTAGAGCCTTTTATGGTGAAACTTTACCCAATCCATATTTAAGAGTTTTTCCAATTAAAGAGGTTTCTGACATAGGCAAGAAATACAATATACCATTAATAATGGATAATACAGCAGCTCCCGTAATTTGTAAGCCAATAGAACATGGGGCGGCAGTGGTTATTCACTCATTAACCAAATATATAGGAGGCCATGGTACAGCTATAGCAGGTAGTATTGTCGATAGCGGTAATTTTGACTGGACAGCAGATCCAAAAAGACAACCCTTATTTAATGAACCAGATGCAAGTTATGGAGGAGCTGTTTGGGGAAAAGTCGTGCCTGAACTTACAGGTGCCAACATCCCCTTTGCTGTTAGAGCAAGAGTTTGTTTATTAAGGGACCTTGGTTCAGCCTGTTCACCTGATAACGCATTTGCAATTATTCAAGGTCTAGAGACAGTTGCTCTTCGAATGAAGCAGCATTGCGAAAATGCTGATAAAGTGGTTAAATTTCTAAAGAAACATAATGAAGTTGCAAAAGTTATTTATTCGACTGAGCATGACAAATCAATAACTGATAGAGCTAAAAAATATCTTAAAGGTGGAAACGGACCTATGGTTGGTATTGAATTAAAAGGTGGTTTTGAATCTGGTAAAAGATTTATAGAGTCTTTAAAGATGTTTTATCATGTTGCAAATATTGGTGATGCTAGAAGTTTAGCTATTCATCCAGCAAGTACAACTCATAGTCAACTAAATGACGAACAGTTAGCAGCATCTGGAGTTACTCAAAGTTATGTTCGTTTATGCATTGGTTTAGAACACATTGATGATATTATCGAAGATCTAGATCAAGCATTGAACAAATCTTCAAAAGGTAATTTAAAAGCTGTTAGTTAGTGTCCGTGTTCATATAAAAAAAATAAACACATGAACTAACCAAAAAAATTGAACTTATCTGGTGCATAGATGCAATGTAAATCTGTGCACCATAAATGATTGTGATGATACCTAAAATAATTTGTAAAATTATAAAAAAGCCTAATAAATTTACAGATAAATATAATCCACTAAATTTATTTCTATAAACTTTAAAAAAAATGAATAAGTAGAATATACCAATAATATAAGCTAAATTCCTATGAATAAATTGAGCTAAAGATGGATCGCTAAAAGCTGATAACTTAAACAAATTTGATAAATCATTGTCATTTGGAAAATATGTTTCTCCCATAAAAGGCCATGAATTATAAATTTTACCAGCATCCATCCCAGAAACAAAAGCACCTATTGTGATCTGTAAAAAAATTAGAATTAAGAAAAAAAAAGGAATTAACGGATTAATCTTTTTAAATACATTTTTATTATGCTTTATTTTAAGATAATTCCAAAAAATTAAGGATAGTATTAAAAAAGCGATCAGTAAATGAACGGAGAGTCTAAAGTGACTTACGTCAATTCTATCAACCAAACCACTGCTTACCATGTACCAGCCTACGAAACCTTGAAAACAAATTAATAAGAAAATAAAATAAAAATTTAATAACTTGGAAATTTTTATCTTAAAAGAAAAGTATATAAGTGGGATTATAAACATAATACCTATTAATCTTCCAAGAAAACGATGACCCCACTCCCACCAGAAAATTACTTTAAATTCTTGTATAGACATTTCAAAATTTTGAAGTTTGAATTCCGGAATTTCTTTATAAAGATTAAAATATAGTACCCAGTCATCGTGATTTATTGGTGGAATAAGGCCTGAAAATAATTGCCATTTTGTAATTGAAAGACCTGAGTCAGTGAGCCTGGTAAGACCACCAATAATTATCATAAGTGATATAATCCAAAACATCGAAATTAACCAAGTTGATAATTGATTATTAATTTTTGGATTTAATGTATACATACTCGGATAAATATAATAATTTTTATAATATCCAAATATATAAATGTCGCCTTTAAAAAGAAAAAAACTGAGTAAAATAAGATTAGAGCTAGATAAACTTGATAATTCTTTAATTAAGTTAATTAAGAAAAGAACTAATTTAGTTAAAAAAGTCTTAGCCCTTAAAGAAAAAAAAAATCAAATAGTAGATCAAAAAAGGATCAGATTAATATTAAAAAATATAAGAAAAAAATCATTAATTAATAACATCGACCCCAAAATAACGTCTCGCATTTGGAAAAATATGATATTTTCTTATATCGATTTTGAAAAGAGAAATTTTAAAAAAAAATAATTATTTACTATGAGGGGGAAGTTTTTTTTCAACAAACATCTCATGTTTTCGTGTTGAAGGGTTATATTTTTTAGCTTTTAATTTAACTTTGGCCTTTTCTCCACCCGCAGGTTTTTTAACATAATAAAAAAAAGAACTATCAGGTTTTGCTTCCGGAACTAATCTAACCTTAATATGTGTTTTTTTTGCCATTTTATTTTAAATTTTTTAATGTTTTAACTAAATTTGAAATTTTGATAAGTTTTTTTTTCAAATTATCAGCTTTTATAGAATTATTTAGGGTTTCGTCAAGTTTTAAAGTTTTACTATTTAGTATTTTTTTTACTCCATTAATAGTCATACCTTGATCTTTTAAAAGAAAATGAACTTTTTTTAAAACTTGAATGCTTTTTTCATCATAATATCTTCTATTACCATTTAAAATTTTTGGCTTAATTTGCTTAAATTCTTTTTCCCAAAATCGTAGTGTATGGGTAGGAATAGAATTCTTATTTTTCGATTTAAGCCCAAGCAATTTTACCACTTCTCCTATTGTTTTATACGAACTATTATCTTTATTCATTGTTAGAAAAATTAATTAACTCTTTAAATTCCCTAGACGCTTTAAACAAAACAACATTTCTTTCTGAAATTTTTTTTTCTTCTTTGGTTTTAGGATTTCTTCCAGTTCTAGATTTTTTAGATCTAATTGAAAAAGTACCAAATTTTGATATTTTTATTTTTTTTTCATTTTTTAAACTTTCCACAATTAAGTAAAAAAATTCATCTATTAAGTTTTCTGAAATTTGTTTTGAGAAGCCAATTTGCATGTATATTGTATTAATTAAATCTTTCTTCGTTAAATTAACTCTCATTTATTAAATATTGTTTTTAATTTTATCAATTAAATGATTTCTAATAATACGGTTACAAACATCTAAAGAGTTAGAAAAACCAATATAGTCTGTTCCGCCATGACTCTTTACAACAGGAGCATCCAATCCAATAAATATTGCTCCATTATATAATCTTGGATCTAATCTTTTTTTAAATTTATTAAGATTTGAAAAATTTAATAATGATGAAATTTTTCCCAACAAAGAACCTCCGAGAGCTTTTTTTAGTTCTTGTATTATAAAGTTTGATGTTCCTTCGGCGGTTTTTAAAGCTACATTTCCTGTAAAACCATCTGAAACAATTACGTTTACCTCGCCATTCATAAGTTCGTTACCTTCTATATAACCAGCAAAATTAAAATTATTCTTTTTTTTTTCATTTAAAATCTGAAAAGTTTCTTTTATTATTTCATTTCCTTTTAACTCCTCTGATCCAATATTTAATAAAGCCACGGTAGGATTTTCGAATGGATATAAAGATTTATAAAGAGAAGCACCCATTATAGAAAAATCTAAAAGATTTTTCGAGCTGCATTCAATATTCGCACCAAGATCCAAAACAACACTCATACCTTTTTTATTTGGCCATAAAGCTGATAAGGCTGGTTTATCAATACTTTCAATCATCTTTAAATTTAGTTTAGAAATAACTAATAATGCACCTGTATTACCGGCCGAGATAACAATATCTGACTCTTTTTTTTTTACACTTTCAATTGATAGCCACATACTAGTATTTTTTCCCCTTTTAGCTGCCTCTAACGGACTATCTGTACTTTTTACAATGTTGGGTGTGTCAATTATTTCATAAAAACTTTTATCTACATCATTTTTTATAATTTCTTCAATTTCATTTTTATTTCCAAAAATTTTAAAAAAATTTTCTTTATTGGACTTATGATTATGTATTATTCCATCAATAATTTTTTTTGGGGAACCATCTCCTCCCATTGCATCAACTGCAATCTTAATTAGATTTGACATTAATTGATTTTAATTTATTTATTCCTTTGGGTCTATAACTTGACGGCCCTTATACATGCCTGTTTTTAAATCTAAATGATGCGACAGTCTATATTCACCAGATTTTTTGTCCTCTATTACGTTTTTAGCAGAGAATCTCATGTTCTTTGCTCTTCTCATTCCAGTTCTAGACGGAGTTTGTTTACGTTTTGGTACAGCCATAATTACTCGTTACTTACACTTTTTAAATAAGAATTCAAAGTTTTATTTTTAAGATTATGATAAAAATTATCAAAATAATCGACTAAATAATCATTTTTTTCAAAATTTTCAGTAAAAATAGAAATTTTATTTTGTTTTTCAGAGGTACTTAAATTATCCCAAAAATGTATTTCCGAGACTATTGAGTGAAATAAATTTATATAATCCTTCATTTTTTTGTTAATTGATTGATCTCCATAGCCAATTTCTCTAATACTGAGCTCTAGCTGTCTAAAACTAAGATCATAAATATCTTGTAAAATCTTCGTATTATTTTTGTTTTTAAAAGTTTTTAAAAAAAAAGCAAAGTGAATTAAGTATAAAACAAGTCTGTCGTAAAAAACGTCTTGTTTATTAAGACCTTTGTAAAGAGATTTATTAGTAGTTAATTGGATTAAATTATTATAAATGTTTATGTAATTATTATTCATGAAAAAAATATTAATACTAACAATTATTATATTATATCCTGGCTGTTCTTTTAACAAGATTGTTCATAATCACGGAGTTCATAATCTAGAAAAAAAACAGTCAAAATTAAAGATTAATTATACAAATTTAAATGAAATTATTCAAACTATAGGGCCACCTTCCACAAGAAGTTCTTTTGATAACGATGTTCTTATATATATTGAAAGAAAAACATCTAGCTCAAAATTAACAAGATTAGGTAAAAAAAAATTACTTACAAACAATGTTTTAGTTTTACAGGTTGATACAAGAGGACTTTTAATTGCTAAAAATTTTTATAACAAAGATGATATGAAAAATATCGATTTTGACAAAGATTTCACTCAGATAAATACATCTCAAAAATCATTTATTTATAATTTTATTTACTCGTTAAGACAAAAAATTGACGATCCATTAGGTAAAAAGAGAATCAAAAATTAACCTGCTATAACTGCCAATAATAACAGAGCTACGATATTGGTAATTTTGATCATTGGATTAACGGCTGGACCAGCAGTATCCTTGTATGGATCACCCACAGTGTCAC
>CABWYI010000011.1 GCA_902509725.1 uncultured Pelagibacteraceae bacterium
AAATTAGTTAGGTATTTCGAGAGGCTTGCACTGCTTATTTCTGTTACTTTTTCACAGATTTCACAGATTGAAAATGCAGTGGCTTTTGATACCTGACAACTTGAATTTTGACAGGCTATAAAGGCATTTCTACTTTCAATTTTATGAATTTTTCCTATTTCAACTAGTTTATCTAATGCTCGATAAACTTGTAATGGAGCTTTGATACCTTTTTTTTGAACATTAAAAAGTATTGCATAAGCTTTTAATGGTTCTGGTGATTTATCAATTAAATCAAAAATAATTTGCTGATTTTTTGAAAGATTTTGCATTTTATTTACTTTACTGATTCCTCATTAATTTTTCAATTTAATCGATTGTTTTATATTTAATAACGACAAGATAAATAAGAATAAAGAAGCAGCTATAATTGATGGTCCAGAAGCAGTATTAAATTCTAATGAAGAAAATAATCCTAAAATTACTGATAATAAACCGCCAATAATTGAATAGATTACCATTTTCTGAGGACTTGATGAAATATTTCTAGCCATTGCAGCCGGTATAATTAACATTCCAGTTATTAATAATAAGCCAACCATTTTTATTGATATAGCAATGATTGCTGCCATCAAGATTGTAAAAATGGCTTTCGCACGGTCTGGATTTAAACCTTCTGCTTCAGCTAATTCATAGTTAACTGTTGATGCAAACAAAGGTTTCCAAATTAATTTTAAAACTAATAAAATTAAAGCTCCACCAACCCAAATAATTACAAGATCTTTAACTGTAACCGCTAATATATCGCCAAATAATAATCCCATTATGTCAAACCTTATAAAAGTGAGAAAACCAATAACAACTAGTCCAACTGCTAATGATGAATGAGCTAAAAGACCTAATAAAGCATCACCTGGTAAGTTAGTTCGTTTTTGAAGATGTATTAATGTTAAAGCTATTAAAGAAGAAATTATAAATACTGATAATGCTATATTAAACTCCATAGAGTAAGCTAGTGTGACACCTAGTAATGCAGAGTGGGAGAGAGTATCACCAAAATATGATAGTCTTCTCCATATAACAAAACATCCAAGAGGCCCCGTCACAACTGCAACCCCAAGTCCTGCTACTAAAGCTCTTATAAAAAAATCATCAAACATTTAATTTTTCTTTATCTCTCCTTCACTTGTATGAACATGATCATGTCTATGCTCATATCTTGATAGTATTTGTGAGGCTTGCTCACCAAATAAAGCCTTGTATTCATTATTTTTTGCTACATCCATTGGCGACCCTGAACAACAGACATGACCATTTAAGCAAACCACATGATCTGTTGCACTCATTACGGTATGTAGATCATGAGAGATTAATAGGATGCCACAGTTTAATTCATCTGAGATTTTTTTTATTAATTCGTATAAAGCGATTTCACCAGTAAAATCAACTCCTTGAACTGGTTCATCAAGAACTAATAAATCTGGTTTTTTGGAAATAGCTCTTGCAAGTAATACTCTTTGAAATTCTCCACCTGATAAGTCACCTAGATTTTTATCTTTAAGATGACTAACACCAGTTAAAGATAAAGCATCATTAATTGTTTTATCATTAAGATTTTCAGTAAGCACCATAAAATCATTAACTCTGAGTGGTAATGTCCAATCAATTGAAATTTTTTGAGGAACATATCCAATTTTATTTGTATATTTTTCTACTGAGCCATCAATTTTTTTATAAATACCTAAAGCAATTTTAGCAGTTGTGCTTTTTCCTGATCCGTTTGGACCAATAAGAGTAACTATCTTACCTTTTTCAACTTGTAACGATACTCCTTTAACTAACCATTTATCATTTATTTGAAAACCAGCATCTTTTAATTTCACAAGTATATTTTGGTCTGAGCTCATTTTATTCCTTGACTAATAAATGTTATATTATTACATAGTGTTATATTATAACAATTTAAATATAAAACATATGAAAAACATTAAAAAATTACCATTTATCTTATCAATACTATCATTCTTAACTATTTTTGTACCAGCAAATGGTGAAATTAAAGTGGTTACTTCAATTAAACCAATTCATTCATTAGCAAGTTATTTAATGGATGGAGTAGCAAAACCAGATCTAATAGTTGATGGGTATTCTTCACCTCATAATTTTGCATTAAAACCATCTCATGCAAAAATGTTACAAGATGCTGATCTTATATTTTGGGTTGGTGAGGATTTGGAAATTTTTTTAGAAAAACCATTAAATTCAATTGCCAAAAAAGCTGAAAAAATTGAGTTAATGGAAATCAAAAGTTTAACTAAACTTAAATTTAGAGAAAGAAATGTTTTTGAAGAACATGATCATGGCCATAAAGAAGATGACCACGATAGTCATGCAAAAAAAGAAGACGATCATGACGATCACGATCACGATAAAAAAGAAAAAGAACATGGTCATGATGAACACGGAAACGATGATGAGCATAAAAAGGATGGTCACGATGATCACGGTCATGAAGGACACGCACATGGTGAGTTTGATCCACATATTTGGTTGGATCCAATGAACGCAAAAGTTATTTTAAGTGAAATGGCAGAACACTTGATTGAGAACGATCAAGAAAATGAAGCTAAATATAAAGAAAATTTAAAAAAAGCACACAAAGATTTAGATAATCTTACTAAGAAAGTAAAATCTGAATTAAACAAAGATTTTAAATCGATAGTTTTTCATGATGCATATCAATACTTTGAAAAAAGATTTGGCATTAATATTCTTGGTGCATTTACAGTAAATACAGACGTAATGCCAGGTGCTGAGCAGTTAGCTGAAATAAGAGAGATTATTGAGCATGATAAAGTAAGCTGTGTATTTTCTGAATTACAGTTTAACCCTGATATTATTAAGGCTGTAGCAAAAGATACAAACATTGCAACGGGGGTTATAGATCCATTAGGAGCCACTCTTAATCCTGGTAAAGATTTATATTTTGATTTAATTGGCAACATGTCAAAATCTTTCAAAGGATGTTAAAAAAAAATTGATCTTTAGTCATAAATAATATCTAATAATTGGATGAGTACAGTTTCCCTTACATTAGATGAAATATTTGATTTAGCTAAAAAAACTTTATTAGCTAATGGATGTGATGATGAAACAGCATCTATTCTTTCTGACTTAATCAGAAATGCAGAGCGTGATGGATCTTTATCTCACGGATTATTTAGATTACCTGCGTATGTAAGTGGATTAAAAAGTGGAAAAATTAATGGTAAAGGAAAGCCAGAAGTTAAAAAGATTTCAGCATCAGTAATTAAAGTTCAAGGTAATAATTGTTTGGCACCTGTTGTTTTAAATAAGGGTTTGCCAGAACTAGCAAAAGCTGCAAAAGAAAATGGTGTAGCAGTGTTAGCAATAAATAATTCTCATCATATGGCTGCGATGTGGCCTGAGACAGAAAAATTAGCAGAAGAAGGCTTAGTTGCTTTTGCCTGCACATCATATAAGCCTGCAGTAGCACCTGCTGGAGCAATCAAAGCATTGTTTGGAACAAATCCAATTTCATTTGCTTGGCCTCGACCTGGAAAAACTCCAGTTGTTTATGATATGGCTACTGCATCTATGGCTATGGGTGAAGTTCAAGTTGCTAAAAGAGAAGGGCATAAAGTTCCACTTGGAACTGGTTTAACTAAAGAAGGTAAAGAGACAACTGATCCAGGTGCTATAGCTGATGGTGGTGTGTTATTACCATTTGGTGGTTACAAAGGTTCAGCAATAGCGATGATGGTTGAATTAATGGCCGGGGCTTTAGTCGGTGATAATTTTAGTTTTGAAACAGCTGCTAAGGATAACAATGATGGTGGTCCACCAAGTGGAGGTGAATTTATCTTAGCAATATCACCAGATAAAACTGCAGGAACGAACTGGCAAAAACATGCAGATGAATTCTTTGATAAAATGAAATCAATGGGTGAAGTAAGATTGCCTGGTGAAAGAAGACATAAAAACAGACAAGACAAAGGTCCTCGTAACATAAACGAGGAATTAGTTAATAAAATAAAATCATTAAGCTAATTTAATTTCAATCGGAGTATGGTCAGAGGGCTTTTCTCTTCCTCTTGGATCTTTATTAATATTTATAGATTTAACTAGATCAATTAAAGAATTTGATACTAAGAAGTGATCTATTCGCATACCATTATTTTTTTGCCAAGCTCCTCTCATATAATCCCAAAAAGTGTAACCTTCTTTTGTTTCATTAAAATGTCTGTAAACATCACTAAATCCTAAATTTAACATCTCCCTAAATTTTTTTCTTATTTCTAATCTATATAAAGCATCATCTTCAAAACTTTTTACATTATAAACATCTTCTGCAGCTGGAATTACATTAAAATCACCTGCAAGAATGATATTGGAATTTTTTTTGGATAATGTTTTTAATTGCTTTATTAATTGGTCCATCCAATTTTTTTTATAATCATATTTTCCAGTATCAACTGGATTTCCATTAGGAGTATAAATATTTATTAATTGAATTACTTTTTTTTTATATTCTATTTCAGCAGAGATAATTCTTGATTGATTTAATTTATCTTTGATTAAGTCTGTTCTAATATTCTTTAGTTTTCCTTTGGAAATTATTGCAACTCCATTGTAGCTTTTTTGTCCAAACACATGACTTTCATAATCCATTGAGGAAAAATCATCATATGGAAAGTTTACATCCTCCGTTTTGATTTCCTGCATCATTACTATATCTGGTTTATATTTAAGTAGATAACTTTTAATATTTTCGATACGAGCTCGAACAGAATTTACATTCCAAGAAGATATAAGCATTAAAGAGAGAAAGAAACACCACAACCACAAGAAGATTTAGTTTGCGGATTAGTTATTCTAAATTGTTCTCCAATTAATTCTGAAACGTAATCGATTTCAGATCCCTTTAAAAGGTCAGCAGAATCTTTATCAATAAGAATATTTTCAAAATTTAAATCATCTTCTGATTTTGACTGGTCGAATGTAAACTCATATTGGAAGCCAGAACATCCACCACCTTTAATAGCGATTCTAAAAAAAGAGCCTTTATCTTTTTTTGATAATAAACTATTGATCTGTTTTAGCGCTTTATCAGTAAATTTAATTTCTTTTATCATTATTGATCACTGGTATTACTAATATAATACTTAATATTTAATTTTAAAGGATGAAAAAATACTCGAAGATTGGTCTATTTAAAAGCAAAGGGAGAATTTTTAAAGAATCTTCATCCAAATATAGGACTCCGTTCCAAAGAGATAGAGATCGTATAATCCACAGTGCCTCATTCCGAAGATTAAAACATAAAACTCAAGTTTTTGTTAACACAGAGGGAGATCACTATCGAACAAGAATAACTCACTCTATAGAAGTTGCTCAAATAGCCAGATCTATTGCTAGATATCTTAATTTAAATGAAGATTTAGCAGAAACATTAAGTCTTGCTCATGATTTAGGTCACCCACCGTTTGGTCATGCTGGTGAAGATGCTTTAAATGAATGCATGGTAGATTATGGAGGTTTTGATCATAACCTACAAACTTTACGGATTGTTATGTTTCTAGAAAATAAATATTTAAAATTTAATGGATTAAATCTTTCAATTGAAACAATTGAGGGGCTTTTAAAACATAATGGACCTGTAGAAGATATAGATTTAGTTAATAGATTGATAGGTATTAAAAACTTTAAAAATAAAATAAATTTTAATAATTACCCGTCAATAGAAGCTCAAATTTCTGCAATTTCTGATGATATAGCTTACAATAATCATGATATCCAAGATGGAATTAATGCAAATCTATTTAAACTCAATGAATTAATTGAAATTAATTTCTTTAGAGATATTTACAAAAAATATAAAAAAAAGATTAATAAGCAAAATTATAAAATAGCAACCTATCAGATTATAAGAGATTCAATAGATTTAATGATTAAAGATTTAATAATTACTACTAAAAATAGTTTACAATATAACAAAGTTAAAACATATAAAGATATTAAAAAAACATCTTTTTCAATGGTTAAATTTTCCGATAAAATA
Organism: uncultured Pelagibacteraceae bacterium; assembly: GCA_902509725.1. Next base: position 6,062 of record CABWYI010000011.1, read on the forward strand.
AAAAATTCTGAAAGTGAAATTAGGTATTTTTTAAAGACAAAAATGTATAGTAATAAAAATGTATTAGATAAAAATAATAAAGGAAAATTGATTATTAAAAAATTGTTTAATAATATCAAAAAAAATCCTAGAAAGTTTCTTTCATACGAACAACTTTCTACCGATAAGTATAGGGCAATTTCTGACTTTATATCAGGCATGACTGATCGATATGCAATTAATCTTAATAAAAAAATTCAATGAACATTTTTGAGCAATATTCAGATAAAATAAAAAATATTTTGTTAGACCTTGCTAAGAAAGGCGATTTAATTTTGCCAGAAAAATTAGATGGCATCACAACTGAAATACCTCCCTCAAAATTTAATAGTGATATTTCAACTAATGTCGCAATGGTTTTGTCTAAGATAAACAAAAAATCACCAACCGATCTAGCTGCAATTTTAACAGAAGCTATTAAAAAAAATGATGAATTAATTGAGGATATATCGATTATAAAACCTGGTTTTATAAATATAAAATTCAAAGCAATTTTCTGGACAAACTTTATCGAAGAAATAGTAAAAAATTCAAAAAATTTTGGAATTAACTCTAAGGAAAAAAAGAAAAATTACTTAGTTGAGTTTGTTTCAGCTAATCCAACTGGCCCCCTGCATGTAGGTCATTGTCGAGGTGCAATTTTAGGTGATGTAATTGCAAATGTTTTGTTATTTAACAAACATAAAGTTACAAAAGAATATTATGTAAATGATTATGGTAATCAAATAATAAATTTTACAAAATCTGTATATTTTAGAATAAGAGAAAAAGTTTTTAATGAGCCATTTCCTTCTAATAATGAAGATTTATATCCTGGAGACTATTTAATTGATTTTGCTCAAAATATAATAAATTTGAATAAAAAAATTGATTTTAAAGATTTTGATAAAATATCAGACAAATTAACTATTTTATCCATTGATGAGGCATTAAAATTAATTAAAAAAAACTTGAATAGCCTTGGCGTTAACCATGATAATTTTATCAGTGAAAAAAAATTAGTTATAAATCAAGAGGTAGAAAAAGTTATAGATTTACTTAAAAAAAATAAGTTTGTTTATTCGGGAAAAATTAAAGCACCCGCTGGTGAGGATAATAATAAATGGGTAGAGCGGGAACAGCTTCTTTTTAGATCTACAGATTTTGGTGATGATAAAGATAGAGCATTACAAAAATCTGATGATTCATGGACATATTTTGCTAGCGATGTTGCGTACCATAAAAATAAATTAGATAGAAATTTTGACCATTTGATTAACATTTTGGGTGCAGATCACGCAGGATATATCAAAAGAATTTCTTCTTCAGTTGAAGCATTATCTAAATCAAAAGGAAAATTAACCTGTAAAGTAAGTCAATTAGTTAAACTTATTAAAGATAAAAAACCTTTTAAAATGTCTAAGAGAAAAGGAGATTACATAACAGTAGATGATTTAATTAACGAAGTAGGAAAAGACGCAACTAGATTCATCATGTTAAATAGAAGTAGTGACGTGGAACTTGATTTTGATTTTGATAATGTTATTGAAAAATCTAAAGATAACCCACTTTACTATGTTCAATATTGTTATGCTAGAATTGCTTCAGTATTTAGGCATATTCAAATAGATTTAAAATCAAATATAAAGATAGATAATTATAACTTTCAGTACTCCCAAGATGAAATTAATATTTTAAAAAAAATATCCGAATGGCCAAAGTGCATAGATGCTGCAAGTAATAAACTCGAACCTCATAGAATACCAACTTATTTATATGAACTTGCGTCTTTATTTCACTCTTACTGGAATTTGGGTAAAGATAATCCAAACAAGAGATTCATTAACAATCAGAATAAGATTACAGATGATAAATTAATTTTTTTAAAAGCAATTTCTAATGTAGTTAAATCTGGCATGGATATTGTAGGTGTCTCAGTACCTGAGAAAATGTAATGTTTAAAGAGATAAAATATTTATTATTTATATTTATAATTTGTTTATTTCTTTTTTTGACTGGAAATTATTATTTTTCGGATACTAATAGAAAGAATTCTTACCGATCATTAACAACAATTGATGATAAAATAAAAATTTATAGTAAAGAATTGCCTGTTTTAGAGGATGATACTATAAATATTATCGAATATGTTGAGCAATCAAATAATAAAAAAAAGAAAAAATTTAATTTTTGGAAATTATTAGAAAATGATGAATAATCGTCGATCCTTTATTGTTGGTATCAATTCAACAAAATTGTCTTCGAAAGAAAAATTTTTTTTAAAAACATATAAACCTTGGGGTGTAATATTATTTACAAGGAATATCAAAAATATTAACCAAACGTTAAGTTTAACTTCATCAATTAGAAAAATTTTTAATGATATAAAATATCCAATACTTATCGACCAAGAGGGAGGCCGAGTTAATAGACTTAAAAATATTATTACTTTTGAAAATCTTAGTTCTGAATATTTTGGAAAAAAATATTTAAAAGATATACGTGAATTTAAATTTGTTTATAAATTATTTATAGATAAAACCTCATATTTACTTAAATCAATAGGTGCCAACATAAATACATCACCTGTATTGGATTTAAAAGTTAAAGGTGCTTCAAATATTATTGGGGATAGATCATTTTCTAAAGATCCTAAAATTGTTTCTAAAATAGGAGATTATTGTATTGATTACTTTCATGAAAATGGAATAGGTACTGTTATTAAACATATTCCAGGCCATGGATTAGCTAAGGTGGATAGCCATTTTTTCACTCCAATCGTAAATAAAAAAATTAATTATTTAGTAAAAAAAGATTTTCTGCCGTTTAAAAATAAAAACGCTTTATTTGCTATGACAGCGCATATTATCTTTAATAAAATTGACAACATAAACACCGTTACTCATTCTAAAAAATTAATAAATATAATTAGAAAAAAGATAGGCTTTAAAAACATCCTAATTTCAGATGATTTATCAATGAAAAGTTTAAAGGGAACTCTTAAAGAAAATATAATTAAAGCGTTTAATGCAGGTTGTAATCTGGCCCTTCATTGCAACGGTAATTACAAGGAGATGGAAATAGTTGGAAAAAACTCTCCTTTAATTGATAAATTTATTACAAAAAAAACATCACAATTTTATAAAATTTTAAGCTAATATTGATTAATGATAAAAAATGATTCCGTTCTATTTAATGTCGAGGTTGAAAATTATAATGGTCCTTTAGATGTGTTACTTGATTTAGCAAAAGCACAAAAAGTAAATTTAGAGAACATATCAATTACAAAATTGGCAGATCAATTCCACGAGTTTGTTACAAAAGAAAAAGATTTAAATTTAGAAATAGCTTCTGAATATTTATTAATGGCTACGTGGTTAGCTTATTTAAAATCTAAATTATTATTGCCAGGAACTCCTGAGGAAGAATTTAAAGTTCAAGAAGTTGCTGAAAAATTAAAATTACAACTAAAAAAGTTAGAGTTAATAAGGTTATTATCAGAACAAATGCTTAAAAGAAAAAGATTAGGTAGAGAAATTAGAACTAGAGGAAGTAGATCAGGTATTAGGCCTATTTATAATAGTGAATATAAAGTAAATTTGTTTGAATTATTAAAAACATATTCATCAATAATAATGACTAAGGATTTTCAAAAAATGAATATACCTAAGTTACCCGTATTTACTACAGAAGAAGGAATAAAAACAATTAAAGAGTTTTTTGGAAAACTAATGGATTGGAAAAAATTAGATGATTTAATTCCTAAAAATTTTAAAAAAGAATTAAAGTATAAAAAAACTGGTAAAGCTGGTATTTTTGCTGGATCTTTAGAGCTTGTTAAAGAAGGCAATCTTAAAATTAAGCAACAAGAACTTTTTGATGATATTTATGTTAAGGAAATTAAATGATAAAAAAAAAGATTAAGAAAAAAGACAATGTTATAAATTTTCCTTCTAAATTATCCTCTGTAGAAAAAGAAATAGAAGCAATAGTTTTTGCAGCAGCAGAACCATTGGATATTAATACTATAGAAAATAAGATTTCAAAAAAAATTGATGTTGAAAAAGTATTATTAAAATTACAATCTGAATATTCTGACAGAGGTATTAATTTAGTTTGTATTTCAAAAAAATGGTCATTCAGAACCTCTCCAAATTTATCTAATTTGATGACACAAGAAAAAACAGTTGAAAAAAAATTATCTAGAGCAGCAATTGAAACATTAGCTATTATCGTATACCACCAACCAGTTACCAGAGCAGAAATTGAAGAAATTCGTGGTGTTGCTTTTGGAACAAATACTCTTGAAATTTTAATGGAACTTAATTGGGTAAAGCCAGGTGGAAGAAAAGATGTTCCAGGAAAACCCATTCAATATATAACGACTGATGATTTTTTAAGTCATTTCAATCTTCAAAAATTATCTGATTTACCTACAGTTGATGAATTAGGTGCTGCTGGTTTAATTGATAGTACCAACATAGATAATGCAATATTTGGAACAGGTAAATTTTATAAAGAAAAACAAGATGACAAAAAAGAGGACATTTACTCAAATATTGATGAAATGTTAACTAGTACTCTTGAATCAGAAGATAATAAATAAATTATAAATTAATATTGTCTAAAAAAAAGGCACTTTTAAATCATTAATAAAAAGGATATAAGTTTCCTATGAGCATTGGAATTTGGCAAATAGCAATAGTTGTAATACTTGTCGTACTCCTTTTTGGAAGAGGCAAGATTTCTAGTCTTATGGGTGATGTTGCTAAAGGAATAAAAAGTTTTAAAAAAGGTATGGCATCAGATGTAACTGATGATACTGATCCTAAAAATATTTCCGACGAAAATCAAGATTCAAATAAAAAAGAATAAATCACATGCCTACTATTGGTTGGTTTGAGATTTTAATTGTTGTTGCAATAGCAATTATTGTACTTGGGCCAAAAGATTTTCCAGTTATGTTAAAAAAAGTAGGTTCATGGATTGGAACTATCAAAAAATACATTAACAATATTCAAAACGAAGTTTCAAACATTGATATTGAAGATAATCATATAGAAAAAAAAGAAGAAAAAAAAAATGATTCCTGATGATAAAGAAAATGGCTTTGTAAGTCATTTAACAGAATTAAGAAAAAGATTAATTCATAGTTTTATTTTTTTAATAATTTTTTTTATAGTTTGTTATTTTTTTGCAGAATATTTGTATGGATTTTTAGTAGATCCGTTTGCACAAGCTGTAAAAAATGATGGAACAGATAGAAGATTGATATTTACGGCACTTCAAGAAACTTTTTTAACTTACCTAAAAGTATCTTTTTTTACTGCTTTTTTTGTTACGTGTCCTTTTATACTTATGCAAATTTGGAAATTTATAGCTCCTGGTTTGTATAAACATGAAAAAACTGCAATTTTACCTTATTTAGTTTTAACACCTATTTTGTTTTTTTTAGGAGGCATGTTGGTTTATTATTTAATAATGCCCTTAGCTATAAAGTTTTTTTTGTCATTTGAAAGTTCAGGCTTGTCAACAAATTTACCAATTCAACTCGAAGCTAAGGTAAATGAGTATCTTTCATTAGTAATGAAACTTATATTTGCTTTTGGAATAAGTTTTCAATTACCTGTAGTTTTAAGTTTATTAGCAAGAGTTGGAGTTGTTGATTCTGAATTTCTAAAAAAAAGAAGAAAGTATGTTGTTGTAATTATATTTGCTGCTGCTGCTTTGTTAACTCCTCCTGATCCTATAACGCAAATAGGTTTAGCAATACCATTATTAATTTTATATGAATTGTCTATATTTTCGGTAAAATTTATAGAAAACAAAAAATTAAAAGATTCTGATGCATAATTTAAAAGAAATTAGAAAAGATTTTGATGCTTTTAAAAAAGCCCTTGAAAAAAGATCTGTTGATATTAATTTTGACAAACTTAAAGAATTTGATGAAAAAAATAGAGACTTAATCCAAAAAAAAGAAAGTTTAGAGAAAGAAAAAAAAGAAATTTCAAAATCTAAAGATAAATCTTTATTCACTAAGTCAAAAGAAATTTCATCTTCTATAGAAAAAATAATTAATCAACAAAAATTAATTAAAGACGATTTAGAAAAAATTTTATCAAATATACCAAATATACCTCATAAAGATGTTCCTAACGGAAAAAATGAAAATGATAATATAGAAATTATTAAATCTGGCACACTACCGAAATTTAACTTCACTCCAAAGTCTCATTTTGAATTAGGAGAAAATTTAGGAATGCTTGATTTTGATTTAGCAACTAAAACTACAGGTTCAAGATTTGTTTTTGTAAAAGATAAATTAGCTTTATTAGAAAGAGCTCTTTCTAATTTCATGCTAGATATTCATACTTCTAAAAATAATTATGTTGAAATTTCACCACCTTTATTAGCTTCTGAAAATACAATGTTTGGCACTGGTCAACTTCCTAAATTTGAAAATGATCAATTTGAAATTAAACTTGAAGAGGGTAGTGATAGAAAGTTTTTGATACCAACCGCTGAAGTAATATTAACTAATATTGTTAAAGATAAGATTATAGATATCAAATCTTTACCTATGAGACTTGTTGCTTGTACTCCTTGTTTTAGAAAAGAAGCAGGAAGTTATGGTAAAGATACAAAAGGAATGATTAGACAACACCAATTTTATAAAGTTGAGCTGGTTAGTATTGTTGAACAGGAAAATTGTCTTGAAGAACTCGAAAGAATGACGAATTGTGCAACAGGTATTTTAGATCTTTTAGAGTTACCTTATAGAAAAATGATTTTATGTAGTGGCGATATGGGATTCAGCGCCGAAAAAACTTATGATATTGAAGTTTGGCTACCCTCAGAAAATAAATATAGAGAAATATCATCTTGTTCATCATGCTCCACGTTTCAAGCCGTAAGAATGAAAACGAGATATAAAAACCAAAAAAAGGAAACAGTCTATGCAGGCACTCTAAATGGGAGTGGATTAGCAATAGGTCGAACTCTTATCGCTATTTTAGAAAATTATCAGCAAAATGATGGCTCAATAACAATTCCAAAAAATCTCAGACCTTATATGAACAATTTAGAAAAAATTTCGCTCAAATAAAGTTGTTTTAATTCATTAGATGGTATAAAAATTCATTTTTAATCAAGGAGTTTTATGGAAAGTTCAGGAATAGGCCAATTTATACCGTTGATACTAATTTTTGTTATATTTTATTTTTTCTTAATTAGACCTCAGCAAAAAAAAGTCAAAGAACATAAGTCAATGGTTGAAGGTTTAAAAAAAGGAGACAAAGTTGTTACTTCTGGTGGAATTACAGGAACAATTTCTCGAATTGTTGATAATGATAAAGTAGAAGTTGAAATTGCTGATAACGTTACTGTTGAGGTTGTTCGTGGCACTGGTATTCAAAGTTTAATGAACTCTCAAGAAATTAAGAAATAAATTTCGCATAAGTAAAGTGTTATACTTTTCAAAATTTAGAATATTTTTTATTTTTTTAATTTCCTTATTATTTATTTTATTCGCTTCTTCTAATATTTTTAAGTTTACAAACAAATTACTGAATAAAAAAATTAATCTTGGCTTGGATTTACAAGGTGGCTCATATCTTTTATTAGAAATTGACAATACACCTGTAATTGAACAAAAACTTCAAAATTTAACAATCACTATTAGAAATTATTTTAAAGAAAAGAACATAAAAATCAAAAACATTAAACTGAATAATCAAAAACTTTCTTTTACAGTAGATGAGCAGTATAAAAAAATTATATTAGATGAATTTTCCGATGAAGAAAGTAATATTAATCCATATTACCAAAGATTTAAAACACACCAATTAGACATTATCGATAGCAACAATTCATTCACTGTCAGTTATTCAAATCAAGGTATAATTGAGCTTAAAACTTCTTCTCAAGATCAAGCTCTTGAAATTGTTAGGAGAAGAGTCGATGAAATAGGTACGAACGAACCTAATATACTCAAGAGGGGAAATGATAGAATATTAGTTGAACTGCCAGGATTAGATGATCCCATGAGAATTAAATCATTACTAGGCAAAACAGCAAACTTAACTTTCAGGTTTGTTACAAATAATACTGAAGATTCTTTTGGCACAGAAAAATTAATGTACGAAGATAGTACTGAGGAAGCTATGGTTAGCAAAAGAATAATTTTAAGCGGTGATAATCTTTTAGATGCACAACCAAGAATGAATAATGAAACTAATGAAACCGTTGTTTCTTTTACTCTTGATAGAGTAGGAGCCAAAAGATTTGGTAAAGCTACTTCTACTGGCATAGGCAAGCAATTAGCAATAGTTTTAGATGGAAAAATCATAAGTGCTCCTGTTATCAGGGATACTATTGCTAGTGGATCAGGTCAAATAAGCGGAGGTTTTACTTTTGAATCAGCTACAGACCTTGCTCTATTATTAAGATCTGGAGCGTTACCTGCACCATTAAAAATTATTGAAGAAAGAACGGTAGGACCAGATTTAGGACAAGACTCAATTAATGCCGGTATGATTGCACTGATAATTGGATTTTTTCTTGTTATTTTATTTATCTTTATCAAATATAAAATATTTGGCCTTATCACAAATGTAGCTTTAATTATTAATTTATTTATTTTAGTTGGAGTTTTAACAATTTTTGAAGCGACTTTAACATTACCAGGTATAGCTGGCATAATATTAACTGTAGGCATGGCTGTTGATGCAAATGTTTTGATATTTGAAAGAATAAAAGAGGAATTAAGAAATGAAAAAAATAATTTGATAGCTTTTGATAGTGGTTATACAAAATCAAGAACTGCTATTCTTGACGCAAACATAACAACCTTAATTGCTGCAATTATTTTATTTTTTATGGGCTCAGGCCCAATAAAAGGTTTCTCTTTAACCTTAGGTATTGGAATTTTTACAACACTTTTCTCAGTATATTTTATCGCAAGATTATTGACAGTTTTATACGTATCAAAAAATAAAGAAAAAGAAGGTTTAATTTAAATGATAGCTTTTAATAAATATTATAATAAATTTAATATTTTATCAGTTTCACTTGTAGTGATTTCAATGCTTTTTTTGTTATTCAAAGGATTAAACTTTGGTATAGATTTTAAAGGAGGTACTCTTATTGAATTAAGGTCTACTGACTCTAAAATTAACGTTTCTTCACTAAGAGATAATCTTAATCAAATGAATTTAGGAGACATATCAGTTAAAAAATTTGGTAATGATACTGATTATTTAATAAAATTTGAAATTAATGATAATAAAAATGTCGTTGAGGAAATCAAAACTAATTTAGATAAATCATTTGGAAACAATTTTAATTTTAGAAGAGTTGAAAATGTAGGTCCCAAAGTAAGTGCTGAATTACTAAGGTCAGGTATAATAGCTATCTCAGTGGCTTTAGCGCTAATGTTAATTTATATATGGATTAGATTTGAATGGCAGTTTAGCTTAGGGGCAATAATAGCTTTATTTCATGATGTGATTGTTACGCTTGGACTTTTTTCATTGCTAGGTCTTGAAATTAATTTATCAATCATTGCCGCTGTGTTAACCATTGTTGGTTATTCAATGAATGATACAGTTGTTATTTTTGATAGGGTAAGAGAAAATTTAAGAAAATATTCAGATATTAAAATTTTTGATTTAACAAATATTTCAATTAATGAAACTTTATCGAGAACTTTGATTACATCTGGCACAACTTTATTGGCTTTATTATCAATATTTCTCTTTGGTGGTGAAGTTTTGAAGGGTTTTTCTTTAGCTATGATATTTGGTGTGATTTTTGGAACATACTCATCAATTTATATTGCTAATACTGTTCTTGTAAGACTTAATGTAACACAAAAAACAGTTTTGAGAGAAGATAATAAAAATTAATATAAATTCTGTGCAGCTACCATAGTTAGTAACATTGGTAGTGATAGTAGAGTATTTGTTCTTGAAAACAACATCGCAGTTTTTGCAGATTTAGCTTTTAAGTCAGGATCACAATCTACAATACCGAGAGCTCTTTTTTGATTTGGCCATATTACAAACCACACATTAAATGCCATGATAACACCTAACCACATACCAATACCAATAGCAGTATGTTTGGGAACACCTGAGGCAACACTTAAAGTCATAGCATCGTAAAGATATCCATTTAATCCTGCAACGATCAATCCTGATAATATTGTAAATGCTGCTGCCCATCTAAAATAAAAAAGTGCAGCTGGAGCTATAACTTTTCCTATAGCTGGTTTTTGTTCATCTGGAATTTTACTCATGTTGGGTATTTGAACAAAATTAAAATACCAAAGTAACCCAATCCACATAATACCTACAATTACATGCACATATCTAGCTAAGCCACTCCAAAAAAGTCTATCAAAACTAAAACCATCATTTTGATAGAACAAACCTATAAAAATAAGAATTGCAATAGCTATTGAAGCATGGATTGTTTTTGATAAAGATGAAAGTAAGTTAGTCATAATATTTTAATATAATACACCAATTAACGAAAATTTAAAAATAAATTTAAATTAATTTAAAAGTTGTTTTAAGAATTTTCCTGTATAACTACTGTTAATCTTGCAGATTTCTTCTGGTTTTCCCTCTGCGATAATCTTACCACCCTTTACTCCGCCCTCAGGACCCATATCAACAATATAATCAGCAGTTTTGATTACATCTAAATTATGCTCAATAACCACTACAGTATTTCCTAGTGCAACAAAGGTATGAAGTATTTCTAATAATTTTTTTATATCATGCTGATGTAAGCCTGTTGTAGGTTCATCTAAGATGTACATAGTTCTTCCAGTAGATCTTTTAGATAATTCTTTAGCCAACTTAATTCTTTGTGCCTCGCCCCCAGATAATGTAGTAGCTTGTTGACCTATTTTTATATAGCCTAAACCAACTTTTTTAAGTGTAAGTAATTTAGTTTTAATATTAGAAATGTTTTCAAAATATTCACAGCCCTCATCAACAGTCATATTAAGAACATCTGCAATACTTTTATCTTTAAATTTTATTTCTAATGTTTCACGATTATATCTAGTACCTTTACATTCATCACATTGAATATAAACGTCAGGTAAAAAGTGCATTTCATAAGTTATAACACCGTCACCCTCACAAGCTTCACACCTGCCACCTTTAACATTGAAAGAAAATCTACCTGGTTTATATCCTCTTGTTTTACTTTCAGGTAATCCGGTAAACCAATCCCTTATAGGACCAAAAGCGCCGGTATAAGTTGCAGGGTTTGATCTTGGAGTACGACCAATTGGAGATTGGTCAATATCAATTATCTTATCAATATATTCAGTACCCTTAAATCCTTTAAAAGGTTTTGGGATTTTTCGAGATTTATTATTTAATGTTAAATTCAAAGCATTATATAAAGTTTGTAAAACTAAAGTTGATTTACCACTACCAGAAACTCCAGTTACACAAGTAAGACTTCCTAAAGGAATCTTTAAATTTACATTATCTAAATTATTTCCAGTGGCACCTGTGATTTCCAAAAATCTTCCATTTTTTGCTAACCTTCTTTTTTTGGGAACATTAATTTTGAATTTGTTTGATAAATATTTGCCAGTAATACTATTGTTATTTTCGCTTATTTCTTTAAAGGAGCCTTGGGCAACAACTTCTCCTCCATTATTGCCAGCTTCTGGACCAAGATCAATTATGTGATCTGCATTCTCCATAGTTTCAGTGTCATGTTCAACAACAATAACAGTGTTACCTAAATCCCTCAATCTCTTGAGTGCATTTATTAATTTTACATTATCTTTTTGATGTAAACCGATAGATGGCTCATCAAGCACATATAAAACTCCTGTTAATCCAGAGCCTATTTGTGAAGCCAATCTAATTCTTTGAGCTTCGCCACCAGATAAAGTTCCAGACTCTCTTGATAATGTTAAATAATCAAGACCAACATTTAATAAAAAATTTAATCTTTCGTTAATTTCTTTCAATATATGTTCAGCAATTTTAAGTTGTTTATTGTCTAAATTTTTTTTTAAATTTTCAAACCATTTAGATGCGTCTGAAATAGACTTTTCAGTTACTTCGCTAATGTGGAGACCATCAATTTTTACACATAATGCCTCATCTTTTAACCTATGACCATTACATCTTTCGCAGTTTGTGTCAGATTGATATTGGGAAATTTCTTCTCTTTTCCAGTCACTATCTGTCTCAAGATATCTTCTTTCAAGATTATTTATTACTCCTTCAAAAGTTTTCTTATGTGAATATTTTTCATATCCATCATCATAACTAAATTTGATCTCTTCCTCATCAGAACCATAAAGTATTATATCTTTAATTTTTTTTGGTAATTTTGACCATTTTTCTTCTAAGGAAAAATTGTAATGCTTTGCTAATGAAGCCAAAGTTTGTGCATAATATAAGGTTGTAGTTTTTGCCCATGGCTCTATAGCACCATCTATTATACTTTTTTTTTCATTTGGAATAACTAAATTAGGATCTACATTTAGTTTAATGCCTATTCCCTCACATTCTTCACAAGCACCAAATGGGCTATTAAAAGAAAATAATCTTGGTTCAATTTCCTCAATAGTAAAACCACTTTCCGGACAAGCAAACTTGGTTGAAAAAATTATTTTTTCTAATTTTCTAAATTTCTTTGGTAAAGTTTCATCTTCGTATTCAACGAATACTAAACCATTTGCCAAGTTTGTAGAAGTCTCTATTGCTTCAGCAAGTCTATTACCCAATGAGGAGTTCAATACGATTCTGTCAACTAAAATTGATATATCGTGTTTAATTTTTTTATTTAATTCGGGTGTTTTATCAATATCATATAAAGTTTCATCTACTTTTATTTTTCTAAATCCTCTCTTCTTATAAATAAGAATTTCTTTTTTATATTCTCCCTTACGACCCCTAACTATTGGCGCATAGATGTATATAGTTGCCTTCTTAGGTAATTCTTTTATTTTGTCCACTATCTGAGTTACTGTTTGAGATTTTATAGGTTTTCCAGTAAATGGAGAAAAAGGGATACCTGCTCTTGCGTATAAAACTCTCATATAATCATAAATTTCAGTCACAGTAGCTACAGTAGATCTTGGATTTTTAGATGTATTTTTTTGCTCAATTGAAATAGCAGGGCTTAAGCCCTCGATAAGATCAACATTTGGTTTTTTCATTTTATCTAAAAACTGCCTGGCATAAGCCGAAAGACTTTCTACATATCTCCGTTGTCCTTCTGCATACACCGTATCAAAAGCTAGTGATGATTTTCCTGACCCGGACAATCCTGTAATAACAACAAATTTATCTTTAGGAATTTCTAAAGAAATATTCTTTAAATTGTGTTCTTTAGCGCCCTTAATAACTATCTTTTTAATCATATTTGTATTTGTTATTTTTTATATTAATTCTGCCACTCCAGGTAAAAGCTAGACCTGTACGGCCTGATCTAGTTGGCATCACACAATCAAACATATCTACACCTCTTTTAACTGCACCCAAAATATCAGAAGGTGTCCCGACACCCATAAGATAATGAGGTTTTTTTTCTGGTAAAATATCTTTAATACAATCTAAAACTTTAAACATTTCATTCTGAGTTTCACCAACTGCTAATCCACCTATAGCGTAACCATCAAAATCTAATTTTAATAAACTGTTTAATGATTGAATTCTTAAATCTTCAAATAAGCCGCCTTGAACTATACCAAATAATCCTTTGTGTGGGTTTTTCCCAAAAGCTTTTTTTGATCTTTTTGCCCAGTATAAAGATAGATTCATTGATTTTTTTATTAAATCATAATCATTTGTTTTTTTTGGACATTCATCCATAATCATCACTATATCTGAATTAAGACCTAGTTGAATTCTAATACTTTCTTCTGGGCTAAGATAAAATTTTTTTCCATCAACATGTGAATTAAAAATGGCCCCTTTCTCTCTATCAATCTTGTTTAGTTTTGATAGTGACATAACTTGAAAACCACCGGAGTCAGTTAATATCGGTAAATCACAATTCATAAATTTATGCAATCCTCCTATTCTTTGAATTCTATCAACTCCAGGTCGGATCATTAGATGATATGTGTTAGAGAGAACAATTTCAGAGCCAGTTTTTTTTATATCATCAATTGTACAGGCTTTTACTGTAGCTTGTGTACCCACAGGCATAAATGCGGGGGTATTTATGTTTCCTCTGTGTGTTTTAATTATACCACAACGAGCATAAGAATCTTTTTTTAAAACTTTAAAGGCAAATTTTTTTAATGCCATTTTTAAATTTATAAAGATTTAAAACTTAATATCTTATCAGGTTCTGTAACAGCTCCATTATTGTTTTCATCACCTCTTTTTATTTTATCTACAAATTCCATACCCTCAATTACTTTTCCAAATACAGTGTATTGTCTGTCTAAAAAAGGCGATGGCTTGAAACAAATAAAAAATTGACTATTTGCACTATCAGGATCTGACGATCTAGCCATTGATAGAGTTCCTCTATCATGAGGAAGATTATTAAATTCCTGTTTTAAATCAGGTAAATCGGAACCTCCCATTCCAGCTCTTCTTAAATCAAAATCAGGTGATTGGGAATTTCCAAATTTTACATCACCTGTTTGAGCCATAAATCCATCTATGACACGATGAAATACAACGTTATCGTATTTTCCTGAAATAGCTAAATCCTTTATTCTTTTTACATGATTTGGTGCTACATCTTCAAATAGTTCAATTTTTACATTTCCGTCTTTTAATTTTAAGATCATAATATTCTCCTCTGACATGGTTTGATTTGTTGTTAAAAAAATAAGTAAAATTAAAGATAAAAAAAATTTATTCATATTTCTTTTTTAATAATTTAATAGTACTTTTTGTAGTAAATTTTTTGATATCGCCTTTTAATTTAATAATTTCCTTCACAAATTTAGAGGATATAATTTGATTTTCAACATCTGACATCAAAAAAAGAGTTTCTATATTATTGTTTAATTTTCTGTTCATTCCTGCTAGTTGAAACTCATATTCAAAATCAGAAACAGCTCTCAATCCTCTTAATATTATGTTTGATTTGTATTTTTTACACAAATCAGTGGTTAAAGACGTAAATGAAATAATAATAATTTTTTTTTTATTAAATTGAAGATCGTTAAAAAGGGCTTTCTTTACTATGTCCATTCTCTCATTCGAATTAAAAAGATAATCTTTATTATCAACGTCAGAAACAGCAACTACAATTTTGTCAAATAGTCTTAAAGCTTTCTTAATAACATCTATGTGTCCAAATGTAATTGGATCAAATGTACCAGGGTAAATTGCTACTTTGTTCATTAAAGTAAATTATCATAAATTTTGTCCGCTGATACAACTTTTTCCTCTCCAGACAATTTGATTATTCTTACACCTTGAGTGTTTCTTCCAGCAGTTCTTATTTCTTTAACTGCAACTCTAATTACTCTACCTTTATTTGTTGATATCAAAATTTCATCACCCTCAAATACAGGAAATGACGATGAAATATTACCATTTCTTGGTGAGTTGATAATTCCAATAATCCCTTTACCACCTCTATTTGTAACTCTATAATCGGTATGTAAAGTTTTCTTCCCATATCCGTTTTCTGTTATTGATAGAATAAATTTTTCTTTAGCTTTAATTTCTGATTTTTCATCTAATGTTTTTTTATCTTTCTTAATTTGTTTATCATTGTCAATGATAGATAAAGATACAATTTTATCATTTGGAGAAAGAACGATGCCCCTAATACCTTTGGACGATCTACCCTTAAAAACTCTCAATTTTTTTGACTCAAATCTTATACATTTACCAAAATGAGTGCTAAGAATGATATCTTGTTCATTTTTACAAATTTTAACACCTACAATCTTATCATTTGCATCAAGTTTCATTGCTATTTTTCCTGATGTATTGATGGATGAAAAATCCTCAAGACTATTTTTCCTTATTTTTCCTTCCGCTGTAGCGAAAACAATTTGATAATTCTTTAATTCAGACTCATCATCAGGAAAAGGCATTATTGAACTTATAGATTGGTGATTTTTCAAAGGTAAAATGTTAAAAAGAGATTTTCCTTTTGAAGTAGATGAGCCCTCAGGAATTTTCCAAGCTTTAATCCTGTATACAAGACCCTCTGTTGAAAAAAAAAGTACAGAAGTATGTGTGTTTACTGAAAGAGTTTGAACAACAGAGTCTTCATTTCTTGTTGTTATACCAGTTTTGCCCTTGCCTCCTCTTTTTTGAGTTTTT
>CABWYI010000012.1 GCA_902509725.1 uncultured Pelagibacteraceae bacterium
CCACAACCTACTGGAAAAAGATATTGTAATAACGGTGTATGCTTAATATTTAAAGAAAAAAAATGATTTTTACATATATTAGTTTTTTAATTGGAATTATTTGGTCTTATTCAATAATAAAAACACAATCTGTTTTTAATAAAAAGACTGGTATTATATTTAAAATCTTTATTACAAAAGTTTCTTGGATTACTTTTATAACTGCTTGCTACTTTGGTTATAAAAACTTTTCAATAAAATATACTGTTATTGGTATTGTAATTAGTGTTTTGTCAGTTCATATTTGTTTTAATTTATCAAAAAAATATATCAATCAAAGATTTGATGAAAAACAAATTATAACTTTTAAGAGTTTTTTTGAATATACTTTAATTTTTTTAATAGTTTATTTTCTTTTATTTTAAAAGATCTTGAAGTTTATTTTCTTTTTCTAAAGCCCTTACCTCATCATAGCCACCAATGTGCTGATCATCAAAAAATATTTGTGGTATTGTTCTCTTTCCATTAGCTTTCTTAATCATTTCATCCATAGCGCCATCAACAGTTGCAATATTTATTTCATTATAGTTTGCATTATTTCTTGTTAATAATCTTTTAGCTGCTTCACAGTAATTGCACATTGGTCCAGTATAAATTGTAATTTTTTTCATTATCTATAAATAATCACCTTTTTTTATTTTACTAGTTATTTGTTTTCTAGAGTATTCAAACTTTTTTCTATGTTTTATACTTTTTTGGTTAACTCTTTTTCTCCATAATCTGAATGATGACGGTTTTAGAGATCTTCGCATAATTTTGATGACATTAGCCTCTGAATATCCAGTTTTTTTTTCAATTTCTTCAAAAGTGATCCTGTCTGCCCAGGCAGCCCAGATGACCCAATCTGGATCTTCAATATTTGGCTCTGAATTTTTGACCCTGGTTAAAGGCCTGTGACCTTTTTTTTTCATAAATCCTTTATATTTGAGAAAAATAGATAATGCATTTTTTTTTAGATCTGTTATATTGGTAAAGATAGTCCTTCTTAGCCATCTTTAGCTCCCGGTTTTTAAGGACTATCTTTTTTATCGACTTTCTAAAGTTTTTATCCCATTTTTTTTGATAGAATTTTTTTGTAAATTAACTGGTTGTTGGCCGGATTAAAATTAATATCAAAAAATTATTCCTGACTTTATTGAAGATATCCTTTTAAATAGAATCCTTTGTAAACATGATATTTAAAAAGAATTCTGGGACCTTTCTCTTATATCTAAAAATAATCAATTATTAGTTGCTTTATAAAAATTTTGAAAAAAACTGTTGATATACAACATTAATTTGTTGTTTTTTTGCAACAATAAAATTTTTTTTGTTAATATTCTAAAATATGCAGTATTTAATTTTTATTTATGTTAAATATTCCAAATATTATTAATAATAAAAATAAGGACTAATATGAAAAAAATATTAATTTCTACATTGGGTATGTTGTTTATGACAGCATCAGCTTTTGCTGCGAATGTAGGTGTATCAGGAACTGCTCTTTACTACAGTGCGAGTGGTACTGAGACAACAAAATCAAGTGGTGAGAAAAATGATAAAAGTGACTCAGGTTTTGCTCCTATGGCTTCAGTTTTTGTTGAGCAAGAATTAGGTACTGGTGTTACTGTTGGTTTAGATTTAATGCCATACAGTGCAAAAATTGGATCTGGTTCTATGGACAAAGATGATGACGCTGAAACAAGTGGAACAAACAAAGTTGATGTTAACTTTAAAAATCACGTAACTCTCTATGCAGAAGTTCCAACTAACTTTGGTAGTATCGATGGTGGTTTCATTAAAGTTGGATTACACAGAGTTTCTGTAGAAACTGACGACGTATTATCTACTGGATCAAAATATAGTGATGAAGACATTACTGGATTTATGTTTGGTTTTGGTAAAAAAGGAGATCTTGCTAACGGTGGCTTTTTTAAAATCGAAGGTCAAGTTTCAAGATACGGAGGAGCAACTTTTAACGCTGCAACAGGAGGAAATGCTGCAGGTGATGGAAGTGTTTTCAACAAAGTTGAATTAGATGATTTTACTACTGCTGGAATTAAATTTTCAGTTGGTAAAGCATTTTAATCTACCTCAATTTAAAATTTAAAAACTCCAACAATTAATAAATTGTTGGAGTTTTTTTTTGTTCATTATATTGTGAGAATAGATAATGAAATTAGGTTTTATAGGAACTGGGAAAATTGCATTTTCAGTAATCAGTGGAATAGCTAAGTCTTCGATTAAGTATAAAAAGATAATAATCTCAAGTAGAAATCGAATTCTTTCTAAAAAATTGAAAAAAAAATTTAAAAAAATTGTAATTGAAAAAGACAATCAAAATATATTAGATCAATGTGATTGGATTTTTTTGGCAGTAACGCCAAATGTGGGGCAAAAAATTATTCAAAAGTTAAGATTTAAATCTAACCAAACAATCATAAGCTTTATTTCAACAATTAATCTTTTAGAATTAAAAAAGATGATCAAGGTTAAAGCTGATATTATAAGAGCAATACCTTTACCACCCATATCCTTAAAAAAGGGACCAGTTCCTATCTACCCTCCCAACAGAAAAGTAAAAATTTTTTTTGATAAGATAGGTTCAGCTATAGAAATTAGAAATGAAAAGTTATCGAAAAATTTTTGGTCAACATCGGGAATGATGGCATCTTACTATCAAATATTGAAAATTATGAGTGATTGGCTTGTTAAAAAAGGAATTAAAAGGTTAGATGCGCAAAGATATATAACAACATTATTTCTAGCCTTATCTGAGGATGCGGTAGTTAGCTCAAAAAAAAACTTGGATATTCTGGTAAAAGAGTCTCAAACACCCAGAGGTCTTAATGAGCAAGGTTTAAAAGTCATGAGTAAAAAAGGTGTATATAAATCTATAATAAAAACTTTAAACAGTATTCATAAAAGATTAAACAAATAATTAATGCCAAAAAATATCTTAGAAATTAATAATCTTTCAAAATATTTTGGAGGCTTGGCAGCCGTTGCTGACTGTTCTTTAAAAGTTAAAAAGGGTTCTATAACAGGTATTATTGGTCCCAACGGATCTGGAAAAACAACTTTATTTAATTTAATTGCTGGTAATTTAAAATCGTCAGCCGGAAGTGTCGTATTTAATAATGAGAATATAACTGATGTTCCTTCATATGAGTTATTTTCAAAAGGTTTGCTTAGAACTTTCCAAATAGCACATGAATTTACAAATTTATCAGTTTTAGAAAACTTAATGATGGTACCCGGTAATCAGGCTGGGGAAAAATTAATGAACGCTTTATTAAAGCCCTCATTGGTTGCAAAAGAGGAAAGTCGAATAAAAGAAAAAGCTATGGAAGTTGTAAATTTTCTTAATTTAAGTCATTTAAAAAATGAGTTGGCTGGTAACTTATCTGGAGGTCAGAAAAAATTGTTAGAATTAGGTCGAACTATGATGGTTGATGCTAAATTAGTTTTGTTAGATGAGGTTGGTGCTGGTGTAAATAGAACTTTATTGAAAGATCTTGGGACAGCAATAGAAAAATTAAATAAAGAAAAAGGATATACATTTTGTATGATTGAGCATGATATGGATTTTATTGGAAGATTATGTGACCCAGTAATAGTTATGGCTGAGGGGTCGGTTCTTTTTGAGGGTTCAGTTGAGGATGCAAAAAAAGATGAAA
The DNA here is from genome assembly GCA_902509725.1 of uncultured Pelagibacteraceae bacterium. The sequence goes on from CABWYI010000012.1 coordinate 3,699, forward strand.
AAGTTATTGAAAGTTATTTAGGCAGAGGTTCAAAGTTAAAGGATAATTGAGTATGGCATTTTTTGAAGGTAACAAAATGACTGGTGGTTATGGAAATGGGCCAGATATAATTAATTCATGTTCTGTAAATGTCGAGAGAGGAGAAATAGTATCAATTCTTGGACCTAATGGAGCTGGGAAATCTACAGCAATGAAAGCAATGCTAGGTTTATTAAATCTCAAATCTGGATCAGTAGTTATCAATGGCAAGGATATTTCAAAACTTTCACCTCAAGATAGAGTAAAAGAAGGTATTTCATTTGTTCCTCAAACAAAAAATGTTTTTGCAGGTATGACTGTTGAAGAAAATTTAGAGATGGGCGCTTTCTTAATAAAAGCGGAATTTAAAGAAACAATTGATGAAATTTTTGACTTATTTCCAATTCTTAAAGAAAAAAAAGATCAGTTAGTTGGTGAATTATCTGGTGGGCAAAGACAACAAGTTGCACTAGGTAGAGCTCTTATGATTAAGCCTTCTGTACTAATGTTAGATGAACCAACTGCTGGTGTTTCACCTATTGTGATGGATGAACTATTTGATCACATTGTTAAAGTGAAAAGAACCAATGTAGCAATTTTGATGGTTGAGCAAAATGCGAAGCAGGCATTAAATATTTCTGATAGAGGATATGTTTTGGTAACAGGCGAGAACCGTTATTCTGGTACTGGAAAAGAATTATTAGAAGACCCAAGAGTAAGAAGCTCTTTTCTAGGTGGATAATATGGATTTTGTAAACGCAATTATACTTTTATTAAATTATATTTTTGTTCCTGCTTTGGCATATGGATCTCAATTAGCACTTGGAGCAATTTTTGTAACATTAATCTATGGAATTTTACGATTTGCAAACTTTGCTACTGGGGACATGATGTCTTTTGGAACAATGTTTACAATCCTATTCACTTGGTATTTTCAGTCTATTGGTATCAGTCTTGGAGTTTTACCAACAGCTTTATTAGCTATTCCTTTTGCAATTATTTTTATGATTGGCTACATGCTTCTGATAGATAAATTTGTCTTTAAATATTACCGGGTAAATAAAAGCCCCCCTGTTCAATTAGCTATGGTAAGTATTGGAGTAATGTTTGTTACCCAGGCTGTGGTTCGTATAATTATTGGACCTTCTGATAGAAGATTTTTTGATGGAGAAAAATTTTTAATTAAGGCTGGTGAATTTAAAGAAATGACAGGATTAAATGAGGGTCTAGCAATAAAATCAACTCAAGTCTTAACAATTATTGTAACACTAGTTTTAGTTTCATCTCTTTTTTGGTTTTTAAATAAAACTAAAACAGGAAAAAGTATGAGAGCATATTCTGATAATGAAGACTTGGCATTGTTATCAGGTATTGATCCAAAAAAAATAGTCATGATAACTTGGGTTATAGCAGGTATTCTAGCTACAATTGGTGGTGCTCTATACGGTTTAGATAAAAGTTTTAAACCATTCACATATTTTAACAACATGCTTCCAATATTCGCTGCAGCAATTGTGGGAGGTATTGGGAATCCATTTGGAGCTTTTTTAGGAGGTTATGTAATTGCTTTTTCTGAAATACTATTAACATATGCTTATAGAAAATTTTTCATGTATGTTTTGCCTGAAAGCATGGAACCTGGTAGTTTAGTTCAATTACTTTCAACTGACTATAAATTTGCAGTATCGTTTTCAATATTAGTCATTGTATTACTCTATCGACCATCAGGAATATTTAAAGGGAAGGTGTTGTGAGAAAAAATTTAAATGTAATAGCAGCTTACAGTATAATGATGGGGTTAATTATCCTTGTTGGAATATTTCAATCCTGGAACATTGCTTTATCAATATTTAATTTATGCTTGATTTCAGCTGTCATGACAATGGGTGCAAATATCCAATGGGGTTATGCTGGCCTAATTAACTTTGGAATAATGGGATATACAGCTTTAGGTGGTTTGGCAGCAGTTTTAATTTCAGTTAATCCAGTTCAAGAAGCCTGGAGCGCAGGTGGTTCAAATATTTTATTCAGCCTGTTTCTTATTATAGGAATGGTATTAGCTGTTAGATATGTTTTAAAGAAATACGGAAAATCTAAAACAAGAACTTATATTATTGCTACAATTATTATCTTAGGAATAATCATAATACGATTTGTATCTGAGCCTGGTATTGAGGCAATTGAAGAGGTGGATCCAGCAAAAACTGGTTTTTTGGGTGGACTTGGTCTTCCAATTATTTTTTCTTGGATAGTTGGAGCTTTGTTTGCTGGTGGATTAGCATTTGTTATAGGTAAAGTTGCTTTAGGTTTAAGAGCAGATTACTTAGCGATAGCAACTTTATTAATATCTGAAATTGTAATTGCAATCATTAAACATGAAGATTGGCTAACAAGAGGAGTAAAGAATGTAATCGGATTAAAACGTCCTGCACCTTACGAGGTAAATTTACAACAAACTGATTGGTTCATTAACTTAGTTGAAAAATTTAATTCAAGTAAATTGAATTTAATTTCAGATTTTGCTGAAAGACAAGCTGCTCTTAACCAATTTGTAATTGAAGGATCATCAGTTTTCGTAAAACTTTGTTATTCGGGGCTATTTTTAATAGTTGTGATCATTCTATTAATTTTAACTCAAAAAGCACTTTATTCTCCATGGGGAAGAATGATGAGAGCTATAAGAGATAATGAAGAGGCAGCTAACGCTATGGGTAAAAATGTTGTTAAGCAACATCTTTTAATATTTGTTTTAGGCTCAGCTATTGTTGGAATTGCTGGGGCGATGTTAGTAACCCAAGATGGATTATTTACTCCAGGAAGTTATAGACCGATGAGATACACTTTTTTAATCTGGGTTATGGTTATAGTTGGAGGAAGTGGAAATAATTTTGGTGCAATTCTTGGAGGTTTTGCGGTTTGGTTCTTATGGATTGAAGCTGCACCAATAGGATTATATTTAGTACATCTAACAACTGCAGGTTTAGAGGATACAAACGCTTTAAAAGTCCATTTAATTGAGAGTGTACCTTATTTTAGATTTTTAATGATGGGAATAGGTTTATTATTAATTATGAGGTATAGACCAAAGGGTATACTTCCTGAAAAAATAGAAATAAAATAATTTTATGAAATATATAATATTAGGTGCCGCAATAGCCTGGGCCATGTATATGGCTGACAAATACATGTTTTAAGTAATAAAACTTTATATAATTTAATCTAATTAATAAAAATAAATGAATATCTTATCTTATTTGCAATTGAGCATTCCAGAAATTATATTTATTTTATTTACAGTATTTGTTGCATCAATAATTAGAGGTTTTAATGGTTTTGGTTTTTCTGCAACTTGTATTTCAGGGTTTTCTTTTATACTTCCTGCAATTGAGATAGTTCCAATAATATTAATTCTCGAAGTTCTAATAAGTATTTTTATGATTCCATATATTTGGAATCAAATAGACTGGAGCTTTGTTTCAAAGATTTTATTTGGAATTATTATTGGGTCTCCCATAGGCCTAATTTTACTTAAATATTTAGATTCAGAGATAACACATTTATCTGTTTGTATAATTATAATATTTTTTTCTTTGCTTTTAATGAAAGGATATTCAAATCAAAATATAAATAACAATTTTGGAAAATTTTTAACTGGAATTGTATCTGGAACACTTAATAGTTTAACAACATTAGGAGGAATGCCAGTTGCACTTTTTTTGTTAGTTACAAGTATACAGCCAGCAATAATTAGGGCCTCATTAGCGGCTTTATTTTTTTTAACAGATATATATGCATTCATTTTAAGTTATTTTGCTGGCATAGTAGATTGGCTAACTATCTATAGAACAATCCCATTGATAGTTATTTTGCCAATAGGTGTTTATATTGGAAATAAATTTTTTGTTAAAAGCAAAGAAGAAACTTACAGAAAAGTGGTCTTTTACTTTTTAATAATTGTTTCAATAATTGGAATTTTAAGAATAGGGAATATTTTTTAAATAAAAAAAACCCCAGCAAATTTCTATGCTGGGGTTTAAATTTTAAGATAAATTATCTTTGTTTTTTAGTTTTAAAATCACCAGCTTTTACATCAACATCAAGCTCTAAGAAAGCACCTTCAGCTTCACCAACTTTAGTGAAAGTTACACTTGTTGCACCTTCATAGTCAACTTTTTTACCTTTAGCTAATAAATCTAAACCTTTTTTAAGTTCACCTGGGTAGATTTTTGTTCCAGGACCGTTAGCAACATCCATCACATTTTTTGCAATTGACGCTCTGTCAGCTGATCCACCTGCTTGCATTGCTAAAACAATTAAAGCGGCTGCATCATAAGACTCGCCTGTATAAGGGCCATTACTGTCTATACCAGCTGCACTTGCAACTGTTTTAAATAAACCAGCACCTTTTGCAGTCGATCCAGGTCTAGAACCAAAAGATTTTTTTAAATCTTTTCCAAATGCTTTAACTAAAGACGCACCAATCATACCATCAGATAAAATAAATTTATCAAATGCACCAGAGTCTAAAGAAGCTTGGATAATTCCTTTACCACCTTGATCTAAGTAACCAATTACAGCTACTGCATCCCCACCTGCTGAAGCAAGAGTTGCTACTTCAGAAGAGTAGTCTGCCTTACCATCTTCGTGAGCAGTTACAGTAGTTACTTTAATACCATGAGCTTCAACTGCTGCCTTATAAACATCCGCTAAGCCTTTTCCATAGTCATTATTTGTGTATGTAATTGCAACACTTTTAACTTTTCTGTCTTTAGTAATATCAGCTAAAATTTGACCACCTCTTTTATCTGATGGCGCAGTTCTAAAAAAATATCCTTTATCATCAAGATCAGTTAATCCTGGTGATGTAGCTGATGGTGAAATCATTACTACACCATTTGGTACAGCAACATTTGAAGCTATTGCTCCAGTTACACCTGAACAGTCAGCACCCATAATTGCTGCAACACCTTGTGAAATAACACCTTCAGCTGCAGCTGTTGCTGCTGCTGAATCAACACATGTTGAATCTGCTCTTACAACTGTAATTTTTTCTCCACCAAGCAACGAACCAGAATCTGAAGCTTGTTTGAAAGCAAGCTCAGCAGAAGCTGCCATAGCTGGAGTTAGAGACTCAATAGGACCAGTAAATCCTAAAATAATCCCCATTTTAATATCTGCAAAAACATTTGTTGTAAAAGTAGAAACAAAAATAAATGCAGCAATAATAAGTTTTTTCATTATTTTCCTCTATTTGTTAACAATTTATAAAAAATAAATTAAAGCCTATTTAAATAATATTTCAATAAGCAAATTATTTAATTTTATGTATAAAAAAGACTGATGTTATTACAATAATACCCCCCAATATGAACAATGTGGTAGGTACTTCGTCAAAAACCATGTAAGTTAAAATTATTCCAAAGATTGGAAACAGTGAATAAAAAGGAAAGATCCTACCCACTGTATAAAATTTATAAAGATAGAACATTAGCAGGTGTGCACACAAAGAAACAATTAAAGCCTGATAGAAAATTAATAACCATGATTCTACATTTATATTTTTAATATTCAGATAAGCGTTTCCTTCGATAGTAATTGAAATAATCATTAATATTAAAAATCCAAAAATCCCAGTGCTGGCATTCATTAAGCTAATTGGTAGTTTATTAAGTTGTCTTGAATAAACTTGTGCAAGACCAAAAAAGAGAGCCATTAAACTTGCAAAAAATATACCAGAAAAATTTTCTGATAATTTAGGATCAAAAAAAATAATTATTATACCAATAAATGATGTAAAAATTAATATCCATTTATTTTTACTTATATTTTCATTAAGAATAAATGCACTAGCAAGAATTCCAAAAGGTATTGCAAGTTGAGATCCTAGAATTATGGGAGATATAATTGATGAATAATATAAAGATAAATTCATAAAAACGTAGACCATCACTCCCATCGAAAAAGAAAAATATATCAGAGGTTTAATAAATTTTTTTTCTGGCATTTTAAAACTTAAGAAAGGCATTAGAATTAAAAATACAATTCCCATTCTTAAAGAAGCCATCAAAATTGGAGGAACAGAATTATTTAGAGCCAATTTAGCAACTGGGAAAGCACTCCCATGAGCAATCATGATAAAAATTAGGATTGATAAATGTTTGAATGGCAAATTATTTATATTTAAAAATACTTTTTAAATCCCTCATTAATTGAGAGAATATCTAAATCAACAAGACCACCAATTACCAATTGAATTGCTACCAATAAAATAAAACCTAAACCAATATAAGCTATCCATAAATGTTTTTGAATATAGTTAGCTAAATAAGTCGCCATTGCACCTGTTAAAATTACTGAGAGCACAAGTCCAAAAATCATAAAACCTAAATTTCCTTTGGCTGCGCCAACTACACCAATAACGTTGTCAAAACTGATTGTTATATCTGCAAATAAAACTTTATATACACTTTGTATATAAGATGGTTCTTTTGATTTTTTTGTAGGTGATTTGACTTTTTTTATTTCAAAAAGATCTTTTCTTAAATCGTTTACAATCCAAATTAGAAGTAGTCCCCCTACAATTTTAATAAAGTAAAATTCGAACAGATAGGTTGCAAATAAAGCAAATATAATTTTAAAAATTAAAGCACCAGCAACGCCCCACAAAATTATTTGTCTTCTATTCTTTGGAGCAAAGTTAGCAGCTATCAAACCAATAATTATTGCATTATCCGCTGCTAAGATAATATCAATAAAGATAATTTGGACTAGTATGAGTATTTCTTCTAACAAAATGAAATTATAATATTCGATATTAAAAATAATTCAATTAAAAGTAGTATAATTTTTTTATTGATAAATTTTTTAATACAATATGAAATACGTTTAAAAAAAATGGAGGACAAATGAAGTTTATGAAATATTTACTAAGTGTTTTAGTTTCATTAATTTTGTCGATGAATTTAGCAATTGCGGAAAAATGGGATATGGCTCTAGCTTATGGAGCTGGTAATTTTCATTCTGCTAATGCAACTGAATTTGCAAAAAATGTTACTGAAAAAAGTGGGGGAAAGCTGACTATTGTAACTCACCCAGGTGGTTCATTATTTAAAGGTGGAGAAATCTTTAGAGCCGTGAGAACAGGACAGGCTCAAATTGGAGAGAGATTTATGTCAGCTTTAGGAAAAGAAGATCCATTGTTAGAAGTAGACTCACAACCATTCTTAGCTACGTCTTATTCTGATGCTATGAAATTATATAAAGCGTCGAAAGATGAAATTATAAAAGAATTAGATAAAAAGGGTTTGGTATTTTTATATGCTGTACCATGGCCAGCACAAGGCTTATACAGTAAAAAGGAAATAAACTCTGTTGAAGATCTAAAAGGTTTAAAATTTAGAGCATATAATTCTGCAACAATTAGAATAGCTGAGTTAACAGGAATGGCTCCAACTAAAATAGAAGCTGCTGAGATAAGCCAGGCTTTTTCTACTGGGGCTGTTGAAAGCATGATCACATCACCAACTACTGGAAAAAATTCTAAAATTTGGGAAAATGGTGTGAAATATTTTTATGACATTGCAGCTTGGTTTCCAAAAAATATGATAATTGTTAACAAAGATGCTTGGAATAAACTTGATAAAAGTACTCAAGATTTAGTTATGAAACAAGCAACTTTAGCTGAGAGAAAAGGTTGGCAATTATCAAAACAAGGAAATGTTAGTGATAAAAAAGCTCTAGCTGACGCTGGAATGGTAGTTGGCAAAGTAAGTTCTTCTTTGCAAGTTCATTTTGAAAAAGTTGGGAAGACCATGGCTAAGGAATGGTCTCAAAAAGCTGGATCAAGAGGAGCTGCTGTTTTATCAGCTTACAATTAATTAATCTTCAATTAAGGCCACTTAATTTAAATGAGTGGCCTTATTTCATTATGTTCAAATCTTTGGATAAAAATTTAAATAAACTTTACAAATTTTCAGGATATGTTGCTGCTTTTTTTTTAATCTTAGTAGCAGTTTTTATTTTGATTGGTATTTCTTCAAGAATTTTTGGGTTTTATATAAGAGGTCTTGCAGAATACTCGGGTTATAGTATGGCGGCAGCCTCTTTTTTTGCTTTAGCTTATACTTTTGTAGAGGGTGGTCATATAAGAATTACTCTTTTTTTAGAAAAATTTTCAGGTTTTAAAAGAAAAATTATCGAAACTTGGTGTTTTTTTATGGCTACTTTTTTTTCTGGATACTTAGCTTTTTATTTTATCAAGATGTTAATAATTTCGTATAAGTTTCAGGAGAGAAGTGAAGGTGCAGATGAAATTTTAATTTGGATACCCCAAACAAGTGTAGCTATTGGGTCCGCAATATTTTTTTTGAGTGTTTTTCACAAACTTACATTGATAATTAAAAACTTAAATGACTGAGATATTTCTTACAATTTTTTTTATAAGTGTTTTGTTATTCTTTTTAGGATCTGGTATCTGGGTAGCATTAAGTATGATTGGTGTTTCTGCAATTGGGATGATGCTATTCACTTCTAGACCAGTAGGAGATGCTATGGCAACAACTATTTGGGGCACATCTTCATCATGGACACTTACTGCCCTGCCTCTTTTTGTTTGGATGGGAGAAATTTTATTTAGAACCAAACTCTCTGAAAATTTATTTAAAGGTCTTTCACCTTGGATGCAAAAATTACCAGGAGGTTTGATACATGTAAATATAGTAGGTTGCGCCTTGTTTGCTGCGATATCAGGTTCATCAGCAGCAACTGTTGCTACTGTAGGCAAAATGTCTATTCCTGAATTAAGAAAAAGAAATTATCCAGAAAAAATTTTACTTGGAAGCTTGGCTGGCTCAGGAACTTTAGGTTTATTAATACCACCATCAATAATTTTGATCATTTATGGTGTTGCAGTACAAGAATCTATAGCAAAATTGTTTATAGCAGGAATTATACCGGGAATAATGATTGCGCTTATTTTCATGTCATATGTGATAATTTGGTCGTTAATTAATAAAAGTTATATGCCAATAATTCTTGAGGATTATTCATTGTTAGAAAAAATAAAGAGGTCTAAACAACTTTTGCCTGTAATATTATTAATTTTAGGAGTTATTGGATCTATATACACAGGTATAGCAACCGCTACTGAGGCTGCTTCACTTGGAGTTGTAGGATCCCTGGTCCTTTCTTATTTTCAAAAAAGTTTAAGTTTTGACACATTTAAATCTTCGTTACTAGGCGCAACTAAAACTTCGTGCATGATTGCATTTATCTTAGCAGGTTCTACATTTTTATCCCTAGCTATGGGCTTTACAGGCCTACCTAGAAATTTAGCAGTCTGGATTCAAAATATGAACCTTTCTCCATATGTTCTAATTTTTGTTCTATTGATCTTTTATATAATTTTGGGAATGTTTCTTGATGGAATATCTGCAGTTGTTTTAACGATGGCAATTATTGAACCAATGATAAGACAAGCAGGATTTGATATGATTTGGTTTGGTATATTTTTAGTTATAGTAGTTGAAATGGCACAAATAACACCTCCGGTTGGATTTAATCTATTTGTTCTTCAAGGAATGGCCAATAAAGACATGGGATATATATCTAGAAGTGCTTTCCCTCTTTTTCTGTTAATGATTTTAGCTGTTGTGTTAGTTGTAATTTTTCCAGAAATAGCTCTGTGGTTACCTGAGCAGATGGTAAAAAATATTAATTAATTCAAAGAAACTTTTTTATTAACTATGAAATTCTTAAGTTCATTATATTCATTACAATTACAATTTTTTAAAATTTCCAATCTCTCTTCTGCCAAACTTCTTCTATCTGTTGTTATATAGAACTTTCCCAAATATTCGTTAATTGCGTTATGTTTAGGATCAATTTCCAATCCTAAAAGATAATAAATTTCTGCATCATCCAAATTGCCAATTTTATCATTGGCTAAACCTAAATAGCTAAGAATGTCAGGATCAAATGGTTTTAATCTATTTGCTTCATATAGATAACCTAAAGCTTCTTGATATAATTGAATAGCTTTATCATCTTTTCCTTTTTTGTCGTATTTTTTAGCTTTTTTGATTTTTTTTTCAGCTGATTTATAAGCACTTAGTTTCAAAGGTGGTTTAGCTATAGAAGTCTTTGGGATTATACTTCCCACACCATCGTTTCCAGTCTCTACGGCTAATAAGGAATTTTGAAAAATTGATAAAACAAATACCAGAAAAGTAATTTTAGATATTTTTTGTATCATTCCTATTAATACTTAGATTTTTTAACCCCATCAATTATATCTTTTAAATCTTTATACTCTTCACAATTGCAAGTTTCTAAAACTTTTAATCTTTCTTTTGCTAGACTAACTCTATTAGTTGCCACATAAAGTTCTCCCAAGTACTCATTTATCCCAATGTGTTTAGGGTTAATGGCCAATCCTTGTAAATAATATTCCTCTCCCTTAGAAAAATTACCAAGTTTTCTCGTAGTGAATCCAAGATAATTCAAAGTATCAGCATTATTAGGATTTTTAATATTAGCTTTTTCAAGAAGTTTTAAAGCTTTTTCATATTTCTTTTTTGCTTTATCAGTTTTTCCTTTTTTTTCATATTTTTTTGCTGACTTGATATGAATAACAGCTTTATCATAGTTATTCTTTATTTTACTTGAGTTGCCATCATTAGCAGAACCAGCTGCAAATGAATTAGAAGTAAGCACAATTGAAATAATCATGACTAATAATAATTTAATATTCATAGGTTAAATTTCTCCATTTCATTTAAAGGTTTTAATCTAAGATTGTTTTCTACCAGATTATTTCTAATTGATTTAGCTGTAGCCAACGAACTTAAATTATCCCCATGTATACAAACTGAATCGATTTCACAAGGTATCTGTTTTCCACTGTGACAATTAATAGCCTGATTTTTTACCATATTAAAAACGTGTTTTTTAGCTTGCTCTGGGTCAGTAATTAAAGCGTGAGATTTCTTTCTTGATACAAGATTGCCATCATCTTCATAATTTCTATCAGCGAATATTTCGCAGGCAATCTTCATATCCAGTTTTTTTGCAGCTTTTTGCATTTTTGAACCAGTTGGCACCAAGTATATTAATTCTCTGTCGATTTTTTTTATTGTTTTGGCCAGTGTTGTTGCTAACTCAATATCTTCACAAGCCATATTATTTAAAGCGCCATGAGGCTTAATGTGAGTAACATTCTCTCCATGTTCTGAAGCTACTTTTTGAAGAATTTCATATTGATCATTTATTAGTTTTTCTATCTCAGAAGATGATAAATTCATTCTTTCTCTACCAAAATTTTCAGGGTCATTAAACGATGGGTGGGCTCCGATACTAACACCATTTTTTTTTGAAATTTTTATTACCTGGCTCATAGTTTCCATGTCACCAGCATGATAACCACAAGCAACATTCGCAGAATTTACAATTTCTAACAAATCAGGATCATATTTATTTGAATGATGTTTTGATTTTTCACCTAAATCACAATTTATATTAATTTCCATAGTCATATTTGTTAAGTATAACATGTAATGATTAAAAATATATCAAATCTTGGTGACGCAGCTTTATATTGTGATTTTGGAAATGAAGTAAACAAAGAAATCAATACACAGGTAATAAGATATTTTAAAAGTATTCAAAAAGAAAATATTGAAGGAATAAATAATTTAACTCCTTCCTATAACAAGTTAATAATCTCCTTTGATCTTAAAAAAACAAATTTTAAAAATTTAAAAAAAATTATTGAAAATTTAAAAATTATTGAAGTAGACAAACTTAGAAATAAAAAAATTGAAATACCTATGTGTAATGATGAAAGTTTTTCTTTAGATATCAAAAGACTTGAGAAAAAACTTAGAATTAAGGGTGATAAAATTTATGAGAATTTTTTTAATCAAGAATTTTTTTGCTATATGACTGGTTTTATTGCTGGGATGCCTTTTCTTGGAGATCTGGATAAGAATATGAGGGCAAAACGGCTTGAAACTCCAAGAGTAAAAGTACCCAAAGGGTCTGTTGGAGTAACTGAGCAGTTCGCAAATATTTATACTTTTGAAAGTCCGGGTGGATGGAATATTATTGGCAATACTCCGATGAAAATTTTTAACAGTTTTGATGAAACAAATCCTAACTTAATTAATCCAGGCGATATAGTCACTTTTACCAGAATAACAAAAGATCAACATAAGAGTTTTAATGAATAAAAATTATTTTACAATAATAAGAGCTGGTGTTAACACAACCTTTCAAGACCAAGGACGTAAAAATCTTTATCATATTGGTATACCATTTAGTGGCGCTATGGATAATAGAAATTATTTATTATCAAATAAACTGGCTGGAAATGCATTAGATTTTCCAGTAATAGAATTTGCTTATCAAGGTCCTTTGTTAAGATATCATGGAGACAAGATAAAGATTGTTATTACAGGTAATGTAAATTTTTCTATAAAAAAAAATAATGATTCAATAGTTGGCAGTTGTTATAAATCTTTTATATTAGAGGATGGTAATGAATTAGATATTATTTCCACAAATAAATCTGTTTATGGATACATGGCAATAAGCGGTCTATTAGATTTAAAACAACAATGGTCAAGTTATTCAATTAATACAAAAGCAAATATAGGGTCTAATAATGGAAAAAAACTGGAGAATAATCAAATTATTAAAGTCTCTAAACTTAGTCAAAATTTAATTGAAACCAATTTAAACTATACTAATACAAAAATAGAAAATATCAGGATAATAAAAGGCACTAATTTTGATTATTTTTCAGAGGAAGGAAAAAATATTTTCTTAAAAAAAGAATTTATAGTTTCAAAGCTATCTGATCGAATGGGCATGAGACTTGAGGGACAAAAAATTGAAAACGTAGTTAATACCAATATTAAGTCTGAGGGTTTGATTAAAGGTGTTATCCAGGTCCCAGCCGATGGAAATCCCATTATAATGCTGTCTGACCATGGCACTATTGGTGGATATCCAAAAATTGGAGTTGTAATAAGCGCTGATTACGACAAATTAGTACAATTAACACCTGGTTCAAAAATTAAATTTAAAGAAGTCGATTTAGCTAGTGCAGAAACTTTATTTAAAATGTATGACTTAGAAACTCAAAATTTAATTTCACAAATTCAATGAATATTATAAGAAATTTACCAGGTCCATTATTAATTTTTTTAGGTGCCTTGAGTTTAAGTTTTGGTGGTTTAATTGTAAAATCTTTTGAAGGAGCAACATTGTGGCAAATTTTATTTTGGCGATCATTTTTCTTTTCACTGACAGTCTTAGCTTTTTTAATAATTAGTTATAGGAGTAAAACTCTTAAATCTTTTTATGACTCTGGTTTACCAGGTTTTATCGGTGGAATTATTTTATCTTTTGGTTTTTGTGGTTATGTTTTTGCTATGTACAATACTACAGTAGCAAATACGAATTTTATTATTTCACTGCAAATATTATTTCTTGCAATATTTGGTTATATTTTTCTAAAAGAAAAAATAAATTTAATTACATCTATTTCTATATTCCTTGCAATGACGGGTGTTTTATTAATGGTTGGTAACTCTTTAACACCTGGAGAATTATCTGGAAACTTAGCAGCTTTCACAATGCCAATTACTTTTGCAGTTTTAATCATGATAGTTAGAAAATTTCCTAATGTAGATATGGTCCCCGCTCAATTCGTTGCAGGAATAAGTTCCTGCTTAATTGGTTTCTTATTTTCTCCTACAGTAATAATATCATTACATGACATTCTTTTAGGTTTTTTAGCTGGTTTCTTCCAAATAGGTTTTGGCTTTATATTTATTACAATTGGTGCAAGAACCACACCTTCCGCGATGGTAGGAATAATTATGCTATCTGAATCTATTTTAGGTCCAATATGGGCATTAATTTTTGTAAGTGAAAAACCTTCTACATATGGTTTAATTGGAGGTGCAATTATTCTTTTTGCTGTGTTATTACAGTTTTATTCAATTCTAAAGAAGACAAAAAAAATAGAACATAGTTAATGAAAATAGCTGTAGTAGGTTCAGGAATTTCAGGATTAAGCGCTGCATACTATTTATCAAAAATTCATCATGTTGATTTATTTGAAAAAGATGATCATTTTGGAGGCCATTCACATACGATTGATTTAGAATTTGGGACAAAAAAAATATCTGTAGATATAGGATTTATTGTTTTTAATTTTAAGACTTATCCTTATTTAATAAAGTTTTTTGAAGAAAATAAAATTGAAATAGAAAAAAGTGACATGTCTTTTTCTGTTTCAGCTAAAAACACAATGTTTGAATATTGTGGTAAAGGATTAAATGGAATTTTTTCTAATAGATTGAATTTAGTGAATTACAATTTCTTAAAAATGTTTTTTGATATTATAAAATTTTATAAAAAATGTGATAATTTTAAGCAATTCAATAAAGATACCACTCTTGGAAACTATCTAGAGAAGGAAAAACTTTCAACAGAATTTATAAATTACCATTTAATACCTATGGTTTCAGCTATTTGGTCAATGCCACCATATGAATCAAAGCAAATGCCAATGAAATTTTTTTTAAAATTTTTTCAAAACCACGGTTTGTTCAAACTTAAAAACAGACCTCAATGGTATACAGTTTCTAATCGTAGTAGGACATATGTAAATAATATCCTATCGAAAATAAGTGGTGAGTATTTTAAAAATTATTCAGTAAATAAAATAAAAAGCAAAACTTCAGGAGTGGATTTATATTACGGTGGAAAAAATGAATTTTTTAATTATGATAAGGTTGTAATAGCAACTCATGCAGATGAAGCATTAAGTATCCTTGATAACCCGACTCAAGAAGAAGAAAAAATTTTATCAAAATTTGGATATAAAGAAAATATTGCTTACATTCATACAGATAAAACAGCAATGCCAGAAAATAAAAATGCATGGTGTTCATGGAACTCTTCGTTAAAAAAAGATGATGTAGAAAAAAATTCAATAACATATTGGTTAAATTTATTACAAAATTTAAGTTGTGAGGAAGATATTTTTCTTACATTAAATCCTTATTTTAAGATTGACCAATCAAAAATATTAAAAAAAGTAAAATTTACACACCCATATTTTAATCAATCTGCTTTAAACTATCAGAGTGAGCTTAAAAATTTACAAAATAAAAGAAATATACTTTTTTGCGGCAGTTATTTTGGTTACGGTTTTCATGAAGATGGAATAAAATCATCTATTGAAATGCTAAAAAACTTAAATGACTAGCTTTATTTACAATGGTACTGTAATTCACAAAAGATTTAAACCAAAAATACACTTTTTCAAATATAGGGTCTTTTCATTACTAGTTGATCTCTCTGAATTAAATAATCTTGGAAAAAAAATAAGTTTTTTTTCTTACAATAGTTTTAACTTGATTAGTTTTTTCGATAAAGATCATGGAGATCGAGATGGCTCATGTCTTACAAATTGGGTAAAAAAAAACTTAAGAGAAAATCAAATTAATTTTGATAATATCAAAATAAGATTACTTTGCTACCCAAGAATTCTAGGCTACGTATTTAATCCTTTAAGCGTATTTTATGTTTACGATAAAAATGAAAATTTAATCTCAATATTATATGAAGTTAAAAATACTTTTGGAGAACAGCATACTTATATTTTTAAAGTAGAAAATAATAACCTTTTACAACATAATTGTTCAAAAAAATTTCATGTTTCTCCATTTATTGAAATGAATTGTAATTATTTTTTTAGAATCTTAAAGCCTTCTGAAAAGATATCGGTAATAATTGACCAGTATCAATTGAATGAAAAGATATTATATGCCTCTCAAGATGGAAAAAGAGCAAATTTTACTAGCAATGAATTGATAAAATCTTACTTAAAACACCCTTTAATGACCTTTAAAATTATTTTAGCGATACATTTTGAAGCGTTTAAATTGTGGGCCAAAGGAATAAAATTTATTAAGAAAAAATTAAAAATTAAAAATAATATAACTTTTGAGAATTAATGAATTTATTTAAATTATCAGATAAAATTGTTTTTAACATCTTAAAAGATATTAATTACGGATATTTAGAGGTAATTAATTATAATGGTAAGTTATTAAAATTTGGAAATAAAAATGACTCTTTAAAGGCCACTATCAAAATTAAGAAGCCAAGTTTTACAATGAATTTGATTAAAGGTGGAAGTGTTGGGTTTGCAGAGTCCTATATGAGAGATGAATTTGAAACTGAAAATTTATCTGATCTAATTGAAATAACTGCAAGAAATATTAAAATAATTCACAAATTTTCAGGATTATTAGATCTTCCAATAATTAATTTTGTTAAAAATATTTTTATTAAAAACACTAAAACTAGAAGTAAAGAAAATATATCTAAACATTATGATCTAGGTAATGATTTTTTTTCTCTTTGGTTAGATAACACATTAACTTACTCAAGCGCAATCTTCGAAAAAAAATCGCAAGATTTATCTGAAGCTCAAAAAAATAAATATCAAAAATTAATTAATTTAATTCAACCAAAAAACGGAGATAAAGTTTTAGAGATTGGATGTGGCTGGGGAGGTTTTGCTGAGTATTTAGGAAGGAAATATGATGTGAAATTAGATTGCATTACTATTTCAAAAAAACAATATGAATTTGCAAAAGAAAGAATTTTCAAATGTGGTTTAAATGAAAAAGTTAATATACAAATTAAAGATTATAGAGACTTAAAAGATAAGTATAATTCCATAGCGTCAATTGAAATGATTGAAGCGGTAGGACAAAATTATTTAGAAAGTTATTTCAAAAAGATAAAAGAAAATTTATCTGACAGTGGCACAGCCGCGATTCAGGCAATTACAATAGATGATAGTTTATTTGATAGGTATAAGAATAAACAAGATTTTATACAAAAGTATATTTTTCCAGGAGGTTTTCTGCCAAGTAAAAATAATCTAAATAAACATATTTCAGATAATGGCTTAACTATAAATTCATATGAATCTTATGCTGATCATTATTCAAATACATTAGCCTTGTGGAGAAATGAATTTAATAAAAAATGGAACTTAATTAAAAACCAAGGATTTGATTCAACATTTAAGAGAATGTGGGAATTTTATCTTTCATATTGTGAGGCTGGATTTAAGTCAAAGAATATTGATTTAATTCAATTCTCAATTCAAAATAAATAACCAAAAGGAGATATGTGAGCAAAATTAAAAACTTTAAATCAATTTTATTGATAATTTCTCTATTCTTAATTACAAACTGTTCAAATAACAATGCAATGAAACCTGAAGATTTTAACAATAAAGAACCAAGATTAATTATTGAGGAATATCTTTCTGGAAATGTGAAGGCTTGGGGAGTGCTTCAAAACAGATCTGGAAAAGTCACAAGACAATTTTCTGCAGATCTAAATGGAAAATGGGATGGAAAACAATTGATACTTGATGAAAAATTTAATTGGGATGATGGTGAAATTCAAAATAGACAATGGCAAATAACTAAAATTGACGATAATAATTATGAGGGTACAGCTGGAGATGTTGTTGGTAAAGCAAAAGGCTATTCGTATGGACCAGCATTTAAGTTTGAATATGTTCTTTTAGTGCCTGTTAAAGGAAAAGAAATGAAAATCACTTTTGATGATTGGATATTTAAGCAAGATGATCGTGTGGCTATTAACAGAGCAACGATGACAAAGTTTGGTTTTAAAGTTGCTGAATTAACAGTTGTATTTGTAAAAGATTAATTTTTTTTCTGATGTTTAGTCATCTTACCTATTAAACTAAAATAAATTTTACTTGGTAAAAAACTTAATATTTTTAGTATAATAGTTAAGGATTTTGGAAAATGAATTTCAAAAACATTTTTGTTAATTAATCCGTCATAAATTTTATCAGCTGCATAATCTGTAGTTTTTAGAAAAGGCATTTTAAAATCATTTTTATCTGTCATTGGTGTTTTTATAAAACCAGGTGATACTAAGCAAACACGTACATTGGATCTTCTAAAATCAAAATATAAACTTTCAGCTAAATTATTTAGAGCAGATTTTGAAGGTCCATAACCAGTCGAATTTGGCAATCCTCTATAACCAGCTATTGACGAAACAATGGTAATAATACCCTCTTTTCTATTTTTAAAATATTCCTCTACAGCTTTAATGGTATTTAATGTTCCAAAAAAGTTTATTTTAAATACATCTTCTATTTGCTCAACATCAATATCTTTTTCTTTTTTTGGATTCCAAGTTCCAGTTGAAAAAAAACAAATGTCAACACCTTGAAACTCATTTTTGATTTGTTCAAAAACTTCTTTGCATTTTGATTTATCAGTTACATCAAGCGGAAACCCGTGTATATTTTCATTATT
>CABWYI010000013.1 GCA_902509725.1 uncultured Pelagibacteraceae bacterium
GTCAATTTACCTGTGGGCTTATTTTTTTGATCACCTAAAGAAGTTTCTACTTCTTTTAATTTACTAATAACTTCGTGAGCAGTTTTGAACACGTACTCTCCATTTTCTGTAAGAGTTAATCCTCTAGCGTGTCTCTCAAATAATTGAACTTTTAAATCTTGTTCGAGTGATTGGATTTGTCGGCTTATTGCTGATTGACTTAAATTTAAATTAATTGTTGCATTAGTAAAGCTTCCTGCTTCCGCAACAGCATGAAATATCTTTAATTTGTCCCAATCCATTATTTGTTTAAATTGATGATATATCTTCCTGATGTTTCTCCCTTTAACATTTTAGGATAAATATCAATTACCTCTTCTAAATTAATTTCTTTGACTGATTTTTCAAGAATATCAAAATCTAACAATTTTCCAGCTTCATTCCATAAAAATTGTCTTCTTTTAATTGATGCTGTAACAGAATTAATTCCCCAAAGCTTAACTCCTCTAATTATAAATGGCATTACTGTAGTGTTTAATTTTATATCCGCCGCATTACCACATGCCGCAACTATTCCTGCATCTTTTGTTTGAGATAAAATATTTTCCAGCACTTTCCCACCAACTGTATCTACTGCGCCGTCCCATAATCCTTTATCTAACGGTCTTGCATCTTTCATCAATTCACTTGTATTTACAACATTTTTTGCACCTATAGATTTTAAGTATTCTTTATTATTATCTTTTCCTGTTACAGCCGTAACATCACATCCAAGTTTATTTAGTATCATAACCGCCATACTGCCAACTCCACCTGAGGCACCACTTACAATAACATTTTGAACTTTTTCACCTAATAATAATTCCTCTCTTGTAGTTTTGGCTGTAAATGAACATTGTAAAGCTGTAAATCCAGCGGTACCCATTATCATAGATTGTTTAAGTGATAAAGTTTTTGGTTTTTTGACTAAAAAATCTCCATTAACTTTTGCATATTGAGAATAACCTCCAAAATATATTTCCCCAACTCTCCAGCCTGTTAATATTATTTCATCTCCTGGCTTAAAGTCTTTATGTTCACTTTCCTCAACTACACCACTGAAATCTATACCAGGTATATGTGGAAAATTTTTTACTAGACGCGCTCCATTTTTTAAAATTAATGCATCTTTATAATTCAATCCAGAATATTGAATCTTTACAGTAACATTTCCATGCTTTAAAAAATTTTTTTCTATTGTTTTTACCTCTCTTGTGAAACTTTCGCCATCCTGGTTAAGTACAAGAGCTTTAAATTGATCTGACACTTTATTCTTTTGCTATGCTAATGAATCTTAAATATCTATTTTGATAACTAAGATCCTCTTTAAATTGACCTAAATAATAATTTGTTACTGTTGTAGCTTGTTCTTTTTTAATTCCTCTCATAGTCATACATTGGTGAGTCGAGTCAATTGTAACTGCAACACCTTTTGCATCTAATGACTCCATTAAGGTATTCGCAATCTGCATGGTTAATCTTTCCTGAGTTTGTAACCTTTTTGAAAAAACGTCTACCACCCTTGCTAATTTACTTAAGCCCACGACTCTTTCTTTTGGAATATATGCAACATGTGCCTTGCCAATAATTGGGGCCATGTGATGTTCACAATGACTTTGAACAGAAATGTTTTTTTGAATTACCATGTCATCATAACCATCAACATCTCCAAAAGTTTTATCTAAAATTTTTGTTGGATCCTCATTGTATCCTTTAAAATACTCTTTAAATGCTTTAACTACTCTCTTTGGTGTTTCTAATAATCCTTCCCTATTAGGATCTTCTCCCATCCAGGCTAGTATTGTTTTAAAAGCCTCTTCAGCTTCTGTATCAGAAACTTTTTTTAAATTTTGCTTGTTATCTATATCTTTAACTAATTTCATTGGGGGTTTTATACCCATAAATGTGCGTTTTTAAAATATTTAATATATCCATATATATGCTACATAATTACCCCTTATGTTCAAAAAAAGAGAAAATGTAGTTGAAATTGAAGAAGGAAATCTTCTTTCTCCAAAATTTGATAATAATGGTCTAATACCTGTTATCACGATGTGTTCAAAAACCAAAGATATATTAATGCACGGATATATGAATGTTGAGGCTTTTAAAAAAACCATAGAAACTAAAGAGGCTCACTATTATAGCAGGTCAAGAAATTCTATTTGGCACAAAGGTCAAACTAGTGGCTTTATTCAAAAAGTTAAAGAAATTAGAATTGATGATGATCAAGACTCGATATGGCTCACTGTTGATATTGGTGATGGCGCAAGTTGTCATGTTGGTTACCGATCTTGTTTTTATAGATCTGTACCATTAGGAACAATTGATAATGCAAGAAAAATTGAGATGAAATTTTTAGAAGATAAAAAAAAGTTTGATCCAGAAAAAGTATACAAAGATCAACCAAATCCAACAAAAATATAAATTTTCATGTCTCAAGAAGAAAACTTTGAAGTTCACAGGCCTTTTGGTCCTACAGTAGCAAGGTTTTCAATGCCTATAAAACTCATAGATCGATTAAATGATTATTCTGAAAAAATAATTTTAGATAAAAAAAAATCAAAAGAATTGGATGCAGGAAAAAAATTAGCAGGAGAAGTTACTCAGGAATTTGACTTAGAAAAAGAATTTATAAAAAATTCTGGGCTAATGGATTTTCTAGGAAATTCAGTAGCTTCTTGGATAAAATATTCTACATCATTAAAAATTAAAAAATTTAATATTCAATCCTCATGGATTGTAAGACAATTTAAAAACGAATATAACCCAACCCACTGGCACTCTGGTCACGTTTCTGGGGTAGGTTATCTAAAGGTGCCAGAAAAACTTGGAAAAAGCCCTCAAGAAAACAAAGGTAGTAAACCAAATGGAAACTTAGAATTAATACATGGTAATAGAATGTTTTTATGTAATTCTACAGTGAGACTAAAACCTAAAGTTGGAGATTTTTATTTCTTTCCAAATTATTTAATGCACAATGTTTATCCCTTTTCAGACACAGATGAAGAACGAAGATCGATTTCGTTTAACGCTGAAATTGATGAAAGTATTTACGATGTCTATAAAATCTAATTCTCAACAAAAAAATGTTTTAGGTGAAACTTTGGAAGAATGCTCTTTAAATCCATTAACAGGATGGTATAGAGACGGTTGTTGCAAAACGGACAAAAACGATCATGGTGTTCATACAGTTTGTGCAAAAGTAACTAAAGAATTTCTTGAATGGTGTAAAGAAGCTGGTAACGATCTGATTACACCTTACCCAGAATTTGGTTTTCCAGGTTTAAAAGATGGTGATGGTTGGTGTGTTTGTGCAAGTTGGTATGCTAAAGCAGTTGATGCAGGTAAAGGGTGCCCCATTTATCTAAAAAGCACTCATGAAAACACCTTGAATGTACTCCCTATTGAAACTTTAAAAAAATTTGCGATAGATTTATCTTAACTACATATTTCCATATTTTGGACCCCCACCACCTTCTGGAGTAACCCATGTAATATTTTGAGAGGGCTCCTTAATATCACAAGTTTTGCAATGGATACAGTTTTGAGAATTTATTACAAATTTATTCAAACCGTTTTCTTTTTGAACTTCATAAACTCCTGCTGGACAATATCTTTGAGCAGGTTCATCAAATTTTTCTAAAGTATAATTAATAGGTAAACCAGGGTCTTTTAATTGCAAATGTACTGGCTGGTTATCTGCATGATTGGTGCCTGTTAAATAGACTGAGCTAGTTTTGTCAAAAGTAATTACATTATCTGGTTTTGGATATTCAATTTTTGGCATTTCATTCGCATTTTTTAAAGTTTCATGATCAGCGTGTTTATGTCTTAAAGTAAAAGGTAATTTCCCTCTGAATAAAATTTGATCAATACCAGTAAAAATAATGCCTAAAATTAAACCCCAACTAAAGCTAGGTTTAACATTGCGAGCCTTAAAAAGCTCATCATAAAGCCAACTATTCTTAAATTTATCCTCAAAAATTGATAAATTTTTATTTAATTGAATATGTTCGTGAATACTTTCTGCTGCAATAATTCCACTTTTCATGGCAGTGTGTGAGCCTTTAATTTTCGGCATGTTTAATGTACCTGCATCACAACCAATTAGTAAAGCTCCAGGCATAAACATTCTTGGTAAACTTTGAAATCCACCCTCAATTAAAGCCCTTGCTCCATAAGAGATTCTTTTTCCTCCCTCAACAATCTTTTTTATTGAAGGATGAGTTTTAAATCTTTGAAATTCATCAAATGGGGATAGATGAGGGTTTTTGTAGTCTAATCCAATTACATATCCTAAAAAAATTTGTTTATTTTCTGCATGATACATGAAACTACCACCATAAGTGCTATTATCTAAAGGCCAGCCCGCAGTATGCATAACTAATCCTTCCTCGTGATTTTTTTCATCTATCTCCCAGATTTCTTTAAAACCAATTCCATATTGTTGAGGATCTTTACCTTTATCAAGTTCAAACTTTTTTATTAATTGTTTTCCCAAGTGTCCTCTGCATCCCTCTGCAAAAACAGTAACTTTTCCTATAAGATCGATACCTGGCTCAAAACTATCTTTTTTATTTCCCTCTTTATCAATACCCATATCTTGAGTTGCAACACCTTTAACAGAACCATCATCATTGTACAAAATTTCACTTGCTGGAAAGCCTGGAAAAATTTCAACGCCTAAAGCTTCAGCTTGTTCTGCAAGCCATCTGCACAAATTTGCAAGACTGATAATATAATTTTTGTGATTTTGCTGTACAGCGGGCAATAACCAAGTTGGCCAACTTAGTGATTTAGTTTTTCCAAGAAATAAAAACTTTTCTTTACTTACTTTTATCTTGATAGGAGAATTTAATTCTTTCCAATTTGGAATTAACTCATCTAACGCTCTAGTTTCAAAAACGTTTCCACTTAAAATATGCGCACCTATTTCTGAAGCTTTTTCTAGCAAACAAATATTTAAATTAGGGTCAAGTTGTTTTAATTTAATAGCTGTAGATAAGCCTGATGGACCACCACCTACAATAACAACATCATATTCCATTGTCTCTCTGGACATAATCTATATTTTTTACAGATTCTATTATTTTTGTATAGTGTTTAATTTGTTCAATTCTTCCAAGAACTTAGGTAAAGCATCAAAAAGGTCAGCTTCTAAACCATAATCAGCAACACTAAAAATCGGAGCTTCACCATCTTTATTAATTGCCACAATAACTTTACTTTCTTTCATTCCAGCTAAATGTTGAATTGCTCCTGAAATTCCCACAGCAATGTATAAATCAGGAACCACTACTTTTCCCGTTTGACCTACTTGATGATCATTTGTGATATAGCCCGCATCTACTGCAGCTCTTGACGCTCCTATTGCAGCATTTAATTTATCTGCAACTGCAGTTATTAATTTGAAATTTTCTCCACTCTGCATTCCTCTTCCACCTGAAACTACGACTCTTGCTGTTCCTAATTCAGGTCTATCTGATTTTATTTCTTCTTTTTTAATAAATTTAGATAATTCTGTTGCTTCTCCTGGTTCACCATTTTGAATTTCAGCAGAACCCCCTGAAGATGGCGCTGGATCAAATGAAGTAGGTCTTATTGTTACACACTTTATTTTGTCGTTACTTTTGACTGTAGCAAATGCGTTTCCTGCATAAATTGGTCTGATAAAAGTATCCTCAGAAATAACTTTTGTGATGTCGCTAATCTGTGAAACATCTAACAAGGCAGCAATTCTTGGCATAAGATTTTTACCAAACGTATTTGCTGAACAAACAATATGTGAATAACTACCTGAAAGTTTGATAATAGCTGAAGTATAGTTTTCAGCTAAATAATTTTCGTAAAGTTCATTATTGATATGTATTACTTTTTTTACATTTGAACATTCAGATATAGATTTAGCAGCAGTATCTGAATTTGAACCTAGCACTAAAACATGAACGTCCTCATTTATTTGAGATGCTGCGGAAATCGCATTTAAAGTAAATGGCTTAACTTCTTTGTTATTGTGCTCTGCAATTAATAAAACTGACATTATATTACTTTAGCCTCATTTTTTAATTTTTGAACTAATTCTTCTACACTTGCGACCTTAATCCCTGCTTTTCTTTTTGGAGGTTCTTCAACTTTTATTTGATCAATTCTTGGTTTTGTATTAACGCCTAAGTCTGAAGCATTTATTTGCTCAATAGGTTTTTTTTTGGCTTTCATAATATTAGGTAACGAAGCATATCTGGGCTCATTTAATCTTAAATCACACGTTACTATTGCTGGCATATTTACTTCTATGGTCTCGAGGCCTTCATCAATTTCTCTTATTACCTCCAAAGATTTTTCTTTAACTTCTATTTTTGATGCAAATGTTGCTTGCGGCCAATTTAATAATGCAGCTAACATTTGTCCAGTTTGATTGCAATCATCATCAATAGCTTGTTTGCCCATAAATACTAAGTCGGGCTTTTCCTTCTCAACAATCTTTTGTAAAATTTTAGAGACAGCTAAAGGTTCTACAGTACCTTCGGCCTTAACTAATATTCCTCTATCAGCTCCAACCGCTAAAGCTTTTCGAACTGTTTCTTGAGCTTTCTCTTCTCCAACAGATATAGCTACAACTTCAGTTGCTTTTCCTGCCTCTTTAATTTTTACCGCTTCTTCAATTGCATTATCATCAGGTGGATTTGTAGACATCTTAACATTATCAGTAACTATGCCTGACCCATCTTCTTTAACTCTTATCTGAACGTTGTAATCTATAACTCTTTTAACCGCGACAAGAATTTTCATTAAGCTCTCAATAATTTATTTTCAACATCGTATGGACTTTCTTCTAAAATTGTAGCCTCATACATTTTTCCTAAAATATCAACTTTAAGTTTCTCACCCACATTAGCTAATTCGGGTTTTACCATTGCTAATGCAATTGATTTATCTAATCTAAATCCATACTCGCCACCTGTTGCTCTTCCAATAACTTTATCATCTTTATAAATAGGATTATTTCCTAATACATCTGAGTCAGTAGTATTATGAACTTCGAGCGTAACTAATTTATTATCAAAACCTTTTTCTCTCCATTTGTTTAAAGCCTCAAGTCCTATAAAATTTCCTTTATTTGGATGAATGAATCTATCTAAACCAGACTCGTAAGGAGAATATTCTATTGATAATTCAGTTCCTACAAGTTTGTAAGATTTTTCAACCCTTAAACTATTCATTGCTCTAATACCAAAAGGTTTAATTCCTAAATCCTTTCCCGCCTCCATCAACTTATCAAATATATGGTTTTGATATTCAATTGGATGATGTAACTCCCAGCCTAGTTCACCTACAAAATTTACTCTCATTGCATTTACTGGAGCATATCCCACATTGACATTCTTAGCTGTTAACCACTTAAAGTTTTCATTTGAAAAATCATCAGTAGAAACTTTTTGCATTAGCTCTCTTGCTTTTGGGCCAGCTACAACTAGGACACCTGTACTATTTGTAAGGTCTTCAAATATTACTGATCCATCTGTTGGCATCCATTTTTGAATCCAATCATGATCAAGTCTTAAATTAGCACCAGCAGAAACAAGATAATAACTATTTTCAGCCTCTTTCATAATTGTAAACTCTGAATGAACACCGCCCTTAGTGTTAAGAGCATGACACAATCCAATTCTTCCAATTTTTTTTGGCAACTTGTTTGCAACTAAATAATCTAAAAATTCTTCTGCTTTTGGTCCCTTAATTTTACATTTAGCAAAAGCTGTCATATCTAAAAGACCCACATTCTCTTTTACATTTTGACATTCTTTTTTTATTGCATCAAACCACTTTGATCTTCTAAAGGACCAATCGTCTTTTTGCTCCATTCCATCTGTTGCGAAAAAGTTTGGTCTTTCCCAACCAAATTTTTGTCCAAACACAGCACCAAGATCTTTCATTCTTTCATAACATGGTGAAGTTCTTAGAGGTCTTGCAGCAGGTCTCTCTTCATCAGGATAATGTGTAATAAAGACATGGCTATATGCTTCTTCATTTTTTGCTTTTAGATATGATTTGGTTGCATAATTTCCATAACGCCTAGGTTCAACACCAAGCATATCAATTGTTGGCTCACCATCTACTATCCATTCAGCTAATTGCCAACCAGCTCCTCCAGCTGCTGTGATCCCAAAACTGTGACCTTCATTAATCCAAAAATTTTTTAATCCCCATGCTGGGCCAACAATTGGATTTCCATCAGGAGTATAACAGATTGCACCATTATAAACTTTTTTAACACCAACTTCACCAAAAGCAGGTACTCTATGAATTGCTCCTTCAATATGAGGTGCAAGTCTATCTAAATCTTCTTGGAATAGTTCGTACTCAGAATTTTTTGAAGGACCCTCAACATAACAAGCAGGAGCACCATCTTCATAAGGACCTAAAATTAATCCACCAGCTTCCTCCCTCATGTACCATCTACTATCACTATCTCTAAGTACACCCATTTCTGGAAGACCATCATTTTTTCTTTTTTGAATTTCTGGATGAGGTTCAGTTACAATGTATTGATGTTCAACTGGTATCACAGGTATATCTAATCCAACCATCTCACCAGTTTGTCTTGCAAAATTTCCTGAACAAGAAATTATATGTTCACATTCAATAGACCCTTTATCTGTTTCTACAATCCAACCATCTTTAGTTTGTTTCATAGCCATTACGGTTGTGTTTCTATAAATTTCTGCCCCCATATTTCTAGCACCTGTAGCAAGTGCTTGTGTCAAATCTGCTGGTTGAATATAACCATCTTCTGGATGCTGAATAGCACCAACTAAATCATCTGTATGACATAAAGGCCAAATCTCTTTTACTTGTTGTGGTGTTAAAAATTTAACATCTACACCAATTGTTTTTGCTACACCAGCGTATTGATGATATTCATCCATTCTATCTTTAGTACTTGCTAAACGAATATTAGAGACAACACTAAAGCCAACATTTTTTCCAGTTTCTTCTTCTAGTTTTTTATAAAGATCAACAGCGTATTTGTGAAGTTGTCCAACAGAATAACTCATATTAAATAATGGTAACAATCCTGCTGCATGCCAAGTTGAACCAGAAGTTAACTCTTTTCTTTCAACAAGAACAACATCTGACCAACCTTTTTTTGCTAAGTGATAAAGTGCACTTACTCCAACCACACCACCACCGACGACAACTACTTTTGTTTTAGATTTCATTAAGCGATTCCTACTAAATTTTTATTCATAACGAAACAAAATTGTATCTGTGGATATCAAATTGAGCTTCCCAACGGTATAGGATTGGATACAACTGTAGTTAACCAACAGCCTTGTAAAGGACCTTCCAGTGTGAATTTCTCAACTTGCCAATTAAATTTGTGATAAACCTTCTCTTTATCCAAAATAACTACTTCAAATTGGGCCCAATTGTCACTACTTCCTAACTCAGTAACAGTATGGCTTATATGGTTAATAAGCATCTGATAAGAATTACCTTTAATCATCATTTTGAAGTTTGGTAAGGGACCAGTATTTTTTTTATTAGTTGGATGAGCAAAATTCCAAGTTTGTTCAATACCACTATCTTCAAATTTTTTGTCATTATTCATTAAAGCAACTAATTGGATTTTAACTACTTCTGCTGGCAGAATTGAATTATTTGGAGTTAATAAATCTGCTTTTAAAAATGAAATATTTAAGAAAAAAAATAAAACTACATTAAACGTTAAGTGCAGTTTTTTTAACATCTTGGAGGAATTCTTCTCTTTTTTTATCACCAACAAATGGTACTGCAAAATATCTTCTATAATTAATATTATAAATGCCGCACATATGAAAAACTCCTCTTTTTAATCTTCTAATAGGCAAATTTAAAAAAAATGTAGTAATTGCTAATCTTGGCGATCCATAAGTACAAAAAATAATTGCTTTTTTATCTCTTAGATTTCCAATTGGGTATCCATAATTACCCCACAACTGCTTAAACCTAAAAGCCCATGGTGGTGCCAAAACTTTATCTATCCATCCCTCAACTATCGCAGGCATTCTAAAATTCCAAATCGGTGCAATCAAAACTATCGTGTCACTAGTTTCAATTCTTTTTCTGTGATCCAAAACAATTTTATCAGGTTCTTCTCCTGCAAAAACTGGATCAAATTTTTCTTTATAAAGATCTATAACATCAACAGAATGCCCTTTTTCTTCAGCTGTTTTTATAAAAGTATCTCTAATAGCTGCATTAAAAGATTTGTCATTATAATGACCGTATATTAGAAATATTTTTTTCATACTAACTTTGTAAAACTGGAAATGCCTGCCTTACTTTTAAAAAGTGTTTTTGATATTCCATCTTAGTGCATTTGTCTTCAACATATTCAATCTTATTTTCTTCAACAATTTTTTTTGCTTCTTCACTTTTTATACCCAACTGTAACCATAAAACTTTGGCTTTGATACTGACTGTATCTTTTGCGATATCTAGTGCTTCTTTTGAGGGTCTAAAAACATCGACGATATCAACTGAATCTTTAATATCAGTTATTTTTTCAAAAACTTCCTCTCCTAAAATTTTTTGACCTTTGGCTTTTGGATTTACAGGAAAAACTTTAAATCCATATTTTTGCATATATTTCATTACAATGGTTGATGCTTTTGTTGGATCATTACTCACTCCAACCATTGCAATAGATTTATATTTTGAAAGTATTTCTTTAATATTACTCATTATTTTTTCTTATCTGATCTTCACAAAATTTCTTTGCTTCATTTAAATCCGTAATTTTAGTCTCAGATAGTTTTTGGCTGCCAGCGACACAGGCATCAACAGCTCTTTTAAAATTATGATCTCTCATATCTAAAACTATATAAAGCCCGATGATTATAAAAATTACAATTAAGCCATTTTTTATTGTCATTTATTTTTCCACTTTGGTTTTCTTTTTTCTAGAAATGCTGAAATACCTTCTTTAGCATCCATAGCCATCATATTAAGAGTCATCATTTTACTAGTGTAAGCATAAGCCCTCTTTAATGGCATTTCCAACTGTTTATAAAAAGCTTGCTTACCAATTTTAATTGTAAGGTTTGATTTTGAGGCAATTTTTTTTGCAACTTTTAAAACTTCAGTATTTAATTTTGATTTTGGATAGCAATCATTTATCAAGCCAATTTCTTTTGCGTAATTTGCCTTAATCGGTTCTCCAGTAAGCAGCATTTTCATCATTGGTTTTCTATTAATCTTTCTGCTAACAGCAACCATTGGTGTACTACAAAATAAACCTATATTTACTCCAGGAGTAGCAAACAAAGAATCTTTTGTACTATAAGCTAAATCGCAACTCGCAACTAATTGACATCCTGCTGCATAAGCTGCTCCATGAACCTTTGCAATTACAGGTTTTCTTCCCTCAACAATTTGCAACATTAATTTTGAACAGAGGTTAAATAGTTCTTGATATTTTTGTTTTTTTTTTAACCCCCTTACTTCCTTTAAATTGTGACCTGCGCTAAATCCTTTTCCAGCACCTTCAAGAATTATTACTTTAACATTTTTATTTTTATTAAGTTTTTTAAAAACTTTGATTAAATCAATAAGGTTTCTCGTTGATAAAGAATTATATGTTTTGGGGTCATTAATAATGACTCTTGAAATATCTTTTCCTTGATTAATAACTTCTATATTCATAAGGGGTTAATTATTTAAGTTTACCCTCTTCTCTCATTTTTGCTCTTATTTTAGTTGCCGAGATTTCTTGAATTTCTTTAGAAAGTTCAATTTCCTCAATTTTATAACCCACACCTCTACCATAACAAATATTAGTAATATTTGGCACCACCATAATCTTAAAATGCCCCTCAAACTCAGGGTTTAATCTATCTTCAATATTTTTTTTTACTGTTTCAAAATCAAATGGATTGTCATCAACTCCCTGAACGTCTCTAATTTGAATACAAACTTGACCTGTTTTTTTTATAATTTCTTTGAATAAAGTATAATGACCATCGTGGAACGGTTGCCATCTTCCTAACATTTGTGCAGTTGGTTTTTTATTATCCCATTTGTAAGTCATTATTTTATCTCCTTTAATATTTTCGGTGCCCAGTTTTTAGCATCTTGAGTAGTAACATGAAAGTCATACTTATCTGGTTTTACAAACATTTTATTTGTATCATCAAATCTACCTTCTTTAATTGTATCAACCCAAATAATAAAATCCGCAGGAAACAAACTTCTTGCTTGAGGTGTTGGGCAAATAAAATCAGCAACAACATAGTTTCCTTCATTTTTTAATTTTATTGCAAAGTTTGCCATTCTTTTTGCTTGTCTTTTTCTACCTTCTTCAGAAAAATCCCAATCATTAGCTTCTTTTCTTACTTCATCTGCATTTAATCTTTTAGCATTTAACATTGGTCCTAACTCATTAGCTAGAGTTGTTTTTCCAGATCCAGGTAAACCCATTATAAGAATTATTTTCATATTATATTAAAATATTAGCTACCCACTTATGAAATTGATGTGTTGGTTGATCCATTACAGGTGAAAAGTTTCCCCCATTATAAACTGGGGAGCTTCTTCCTTCTTGCATTCCTTCAATTGCATCAACATCCTCTAACATAACATCTTTCCAAAACCTTGCATTTTCTTTTCTTAAATCTTTCAACTCTTCTCCATTTGCACTATGGTTTCCAACATAATACATTTGCATATGTTCTTTAGTTTTACGTATTGAAAATGGTTCTAACCAAAAAACATAAAAATGATCAATATGTAAACCAATCATTACGTTAGGAAATAGGGCAATATATTCTGAGTTTTTTAACATATTTTTTTCCCAGTTTGGAAAGGTATTAAATTTTTTGTTTCCTTTAGCTAAATGTTCATATCTTTTACTTCCTTGTCCAGCAAATCTATTCGGTAAACCTTGAATATGATAATGATCATTAATATTAGAAACTTTATTTAATTCAGGATGAATTGTTGGCAGATGATAACTTTCACAATAATTTTCTATAGCAAATTTCCAATTACAATTAACGTCTAAACTAAAGTATCCATAGTCATTAGAATGTACTATTAATTCTTGATCTTCTTTATTAATGAATTTTGACCATCTTTGCTCAAGAGGTTTAATATATTCGTCAAATTCAATCTCATTAGAGTTTATGTTTATAAAAATGATATCCATCCAAACTTTAGTTTTAACCTCTTTAAGATGACTTTTGACTTTGTCAAATTTTTCTGAGTGGTGTTTATTCAGCCCTCCAATGTGAGGTGTTGCGACTAAATTTCCTTCAAAGTCGTATGACCAAGAATGATAGGGGCATCTAATTACATTTTTTAAATTACAGGTTTTGTCTAAAAGTTTAAACCCTCTGTGACTACATACATTATGAAAAACTCGAATCTTCATATCTTTACTTCTAATTAAAATTAAGGGAATCCCCAATAGATTGTATGGCTTGGCATCTCCCGGGTTTGGTATTGAGCTTCCAACTCCAACAACTGTCCATTTATCACAAAAAATCCTCTTTTTTTCATAAGCTAAATAGTCCTCACTCGTGTAACACTCATTAGGAAGACCATTTGCTACCTCTATTGACTTGTTAACAGCCTCTATTTTTTTAACATCTAAAATTTCAGATAGTTTTTTATTTTTGTAATTTTGGTCCACAAAAAAAATTATCATGAGCACCATTTTTGGCAACAATTATCGGTTGGGGGTCAATTGTTGAATTTCTTTGACAGCTTTTTCAAATAAGATAATGATCTAGAAATGAAATTTTCGTTAGAAATTGGCCCAAATACCGACCTAGAAACGGTACCACCAGTAAATGATGTTTATATAACTATGTTACCTGGTGGTGATTATAAAGAAACTGCTCAAAAAGCTGTTGAGCTTGTTAAAAAGGGTTTCAACCCTGTTCCTCATTTTCCTGCAAGATCAATGTACAATGAGGAAGATCTTAAAGATTATGTTTCTAGATGTAAAGATGGGGGAGTAAAACAAGTCTTGATCATTGGCGGTGGTAGAGAGCCCGTTGGAAAATTTGATAGTTCATACCAGCTTTTGGAAACTGGTTATTTTGAGAAGATGACAATAGGAATAGCTGGACACCCAGAAGGGAGTCCTGATATATCAGATTCAAATTTAGAAAAAGCTATGATAGATAAAAAGCCTTATGCTGATTATATAGTAACTCAATGGTTGCTTGATCCTCAGCCTATCATAGATTTTATATCTAAACAAAGCATACCAGTGCATGTGGGAATTACTGGTCCTCTAAAAATATCTAGCTTGATTAAATTTGCTAATATTGTTGGAGCAAAAAATTCCCTTAATTTTCTTAAGTCTAATTTTAGTAAGGCGTTAGATTTATTGAAACCTAAAGACCCTAATGATTTAATTGGGAAAGTTAAATCGCATACTGATTTCTTCCACATTTATACATTCGGCGGCTTGAAGGAAACTAACAAGTGGTTGAAGGAGAATAGTTATGTCTAAAGAATTTGACTATACTAAACTAAAACATGTTACTTCAGTTGATCAATCAGATCGAAAAGTACCATACAATTTAAGACAAAGTGGGCCAACTAAAGTTGAAATGCTTATTTCAACAAGAGTAAGAAAATCACCTTATTGGCATTTATCAATGCAAGCAGGTTGTTGGAGAGCTACTGTTTATAATCGTATTTATCATCCAAGAGGTTATGTAAAACCTGAAGATGGTGGAGCAATGGTTGAATATGATGCTATCGTAAATCATGTTACAATGTGGAATGTTGCAGTTGAAAGACAAATAAGAGTTAAAGGTCCAGATGCAGAAAAGTTTACTGATTATGTAATAACTAGAGATGCAACAAAAATTTCCCCTATGAGAGCTAGATATGTAATTTTATGTAATGCGTATGGTGGAGTTTTAAATGATCCAATTCTTTTAAGAATTTCAAAAGATGAATTTTGGTTCTCATTATCTGATTCTGACATTGGTATGTATCTACAAGGAGTAAATGCTGATGGAAGATTTAATGTAGAAATAGATGAAATTGATGTAAGTCCTGTTCAAATCCAGGGCCCAAAATCAAAAGCATTAATGAAAGATCTTTGTGGTGATCAAGTTGATTTTGATAATATGCCTTTCTATGGTTTAGCAGAAGTTAAGGTGGGTGGAAGAAGTTGTGTAATTTCACAATCAGGTTTCTCTGGAGAAGCTGGATATGAAATATACTTAAGAGACTCAACTTTATATGCTGAAGATATGTGGAATGCTGTTCTTGAAGCTGGAAAAAAACATAGCCTAATGGTTATTGCTCCTGCTCACCATAGAAGAATTCAAGCTGGAATTCTCTCATGGGGTCAAGACATGGACCATCAACATAATCCTTTTCAGTGTAACTTAGGTTACCAAGTTTCATTGTCTGGAAAAGGTGAATGGAATAAAAAAGCTAATTATGTTGGTAAAGCTGCACTAGAAAAAATGGGTAAAGAAATTAAGGATGGTAAAAAACCATACAAACTTCAGTTAGTTGGACTTGAATTAGGTGGAAAACCTATTGAAGAATATGCTCCTGACTTTTGGTTAATATCACCTGAAAGTGGAGGAGATCCAGTGGGATTTATTACATCTCCTTGGTATCACCCAGAAAAAAAACAAAACATTGCTATGGGATATGTGCCATTTGACGGGACATTAAATGCTAATGGATTTCCAAAAGGTAAAATTGGGACTAAATATAAAGTTCATTTACCTGAAAAATACTCTGATGCACCAGGTAAACCTGTAGATGCTGTAGTGGTTGATATTCCATTTAAAGAGTCTTTTAACGCAAATACAAGAGAAGTTGTAAAAGGCTAATTTTTTTAAAAGGGGGAGTTTTACTCCCCCTTACTTATATCTCATAATGACTAAGGCTTTCTTAATTGCAATTTGCATTATAATAGCTATTGCTTTAATACTCTTTCCATTAATTGTATCCTACAAAGAACAAAAAAATAAAAAAAAATAAATGTTTGGTGAATTTCTCAATATAGTTTTCAAATCTATAAAATTAGATAAATCTCTTTACAGTGATAATAAAAATTTTGGTGAAGCATCAATATATTTTGCTGGCCTAATTATGATTTTAGATGGAATTGCAGGTGCAGTAGCGGCTAATACAATAATTAAAACTGCAGTTGCCACGTCCGGTTTAACAGCAATTATAACTTGGTTTGTTTGGGCAATATTTATTTTTGTAATAGGTGTAAAATTGTTTCCGGATAAACACACAAAAGTACCATTTAAAAAAGTTTTAACAGCTGTTGGTTTTGCACATGCTCCAGGTTTATTAAGATTTTTTGCTGTCACACCTGATTTGATGGTACCAATAATTTTTTTGACACAATTTTGGATATTTGCTGCTTTAATAATATCTACTAAACAAATATTAAATCTTAAATCAAATTTTAAATCATTTGGAATTGTTTTTTTGTCTTTTTTAATAATTGCCTTTTTGTCAATTTCTTTTGTTATGAGCCGAATGAATGCGATGCCAATTAATCACATTTAAATTGGGAAAATGGTTTTTGAGACTCTACAAGATTTGCAAATTTTAAATCCTGTAAGTATCAGATTTTGAGTAACACTCTCATTTTCTTCTTTACACTCATCGCAGATATTATTTAAATCTTTTAAATCTTTTTCTTTAATTTCGTAATCTTTAATCATTATCTGTCAAGCCAGCGCCCGCTGCACCTTGTTTTAAGCTATCTGTTTCTTCTACAAATGTATTTTCAGATAATTTGTATAGATTTTTCCATTCTTTTTCAGAAAAAGAGTCTTTATTTTCTATAAAACTTACCTCAACTTTTTTTGCAATTGGCGGAAATTCTTTTTTTGAAAAATTAGATAAAATATTTACATTAAAATTTAATAGAAAAACATTTTTTTCAAATTTTAATAATATTTTTTTTCCAGTTATCTCTGAACCTCTACTTAAAAAAGGTAGAATTAGTATTGGGTAAGCTATTTTATAAAAAGTAATTTTTTTTAAAGATTGAAGTGTTTTAATTTGATCTAAAAACCGCACTCCTAAATTAACAGGACAAAGAGATGACTTATTTAATTTATTGTTTTTTTTTATAATTTTTAAATTTTCAAATTTTTTTTTGTTTATAAATTTATAATATTTATTTAAATTTTTTATTCCTGAAAAACCAAATAGCTCAAGCAACCTAACACCTTTTGCTATTTCCTCTGATACTCCCCAAGAAAATCCGACAGCACGACTAGCTCTTTTTGATGTTGTTTCAATTTCGCTTAAAGATTTCATAAATTAATTATGAGAATTATAAACCCATTGTTCATCATAATTTTTAAGTTCATTTGGAAGTGGAGCGCCTTGAAACATGCATATTCTTAACCATTTATCAGATCTTGGATCAAATTTTAATGCTCCAAAAAAAGACAGCTTTAATCTTAACATATCTATTGGAATAACATCCTCTCTAATTGTGTTATCCTGAATTTCAGAGTACGGAAACTTCTCAATGATGAAAGCTCTTCTAACTACATGCCTTAGGTCTTCATGATCAATCAAAAACTGATCAATCTTTATGTCTTTTTTAAATGTTAGTAACCTGTTATGTAATTTTTTTATATCTCTTGCGATAGCAAGGGGTTGTTCTAAATCTGAACCTTGTTCTTCAAAACGATCAGCAATTCTAGGTTCTTCTTTGTTCTTTGAAATGAACCAAAACTTTTTGTGATTTTTTTTTTTTTCAAAATCTATTGTCAAAATATCTGAATATTTTTTTTCTAAGATAGCTTTCAGATCTCTCGTTGTTCTATCGGTAGGAATATTGAAATATTTTTCCTCATCAGAACTCATTTTCTTGATAAGAGGATGTACAATTTCACTAAATGGTTCCATCATAATAGACACAATATATTCTATACACTCTTCACAAGTTTCTTTTTCTAACCATAAGTAAAGTTCATTGAAGGGATGATCTTTTTGAAAATCAAACTGTTTCTCTAAATAATTTAAGAATTTTCTCACATCTTTAAGTAAAAGTTTTATCTTGTTAAGTTGATATTCGCTTTCAGTATTCCAGCTTGTAATATTTTTAATAGAGTTTCTCACACAATTTACAAATAAATCACTATCTTGAGCTTTAACTTTTTTTAATTCCCTAATTTTTTTTAAAGCTGTTTCTCTACAAAATATCCAATTATTCAACAACGTTGGATGATTAACAATAAAAGGTGCCATGCCCAAACCTGTTGAATTTCCTATTCCAAGATTTTTACAAATTTTAGGATCTAGTTTAACTGCTGCTTTTGAATTCTTATTTTTTGCAACGTGATTTACTTGATCGAAAGTAAATTGCCTAACCAAATAAACCAACATCATTTCTAATCTAAAAGGACCATTTATTTCCTCTCTATTCTTAATTCTAAATCGGTCCGCAAGTCCAAATTTACCTGATCCATAAACTGCTGTTGTTCTATAAAGGTACCCTACTTTTTCTAATAAACTTAAATCTGGTTGCATCCCTTTGCTTAAATTTTCAACTACATGATCAAAAACTCGCACTGATTTATTAGCTCTAGATAAAGTTAATTCTTTATAGGACAATCTTCCAACTTCTTGTTTTGGAACTTCATTTTTTAATCTTTCAATATCTTTTTTAAGGGGCACACCATCATGAAGAGTAAATGCTGCATCCCACTTAGTTGCTATTACTCTGTCAGACCTTTCATCATCACTAATTTCATTTGCAAAACAAATCAGTGAATAAGCTCGATCATTTTTTTTAAAGGAATAAACTGCAGTACCATATCCTTTCTTATTTAAATCAAACAAGTCTCGTTTATAATCCCAATCTTTAAACTCACTTAAAAAACTTCGTAAAAAAGATAGCCGAGATTGATGAAAAGAACCAAGTCTTGAAAGTTTCATGATAATATTCGGATCTCGTAATTTTATATTCATATTTAAATAGTTTTATAAAAATTATACCAATTATTTCCAAGTATCCCATTAGTCTCAGTATCTGAAAAACCAACTTTTTTTAATCCAGTTTCTAAATTTTTAAAACCTCTAGCATCTTGAAACCACTCAGGCTGTTTTGGAAAACCAGGTTTATTTTTTGAACCCTCACCGTAGTTTTTACTTTTTGACCATGTGCCATTTCTCATCCATTCAACAACTTCATCAGGTTGATTTAAACATAGGTCAGAGCCAATACCAATATTGTCTAGGTTCATTATTTCTGAAGTTTTTGCAACCATTTCACAAAAACTATCAATAGAACAATTTGAATTATCTTTTAAATGGTGTGGATATAGAGATAATCCTAAAATTCCACCACTTTCACTAAGAGCCTTAAGTAGTTCAGAAGATTTATTTCTTTTTGCTGCGTGCCAAAATGATGGGTTGGCATGTGTAATTGCTATAGGCTTCTCACTGATCTCTATTGCATCAAATGTACTTTTCTCTGCAGAGTGAGACATGTCAACAACAACCCCTACTCTGTTCATCTCTTTAATTACTTCGCGACCAAAATTTGTTACACCACTGTCAACTTTTTCATAACAACCAGTAGCTAATAAAGATTGATTATTATATGTCAGTTGCATAAATTTACATCCAAGTTGATGAACTTTTTCAACTAAATTAATATCATCCTCTATCGGTGAGCAGTTTTGAAAGCCAAAAAAAATTGCTGTTTTATTTTCTTTATTTGCTTTTTCAATATCTTTGTAATTTCTTCCTAAAAAAATTAAATCTGAGTTATCCTTAAATAATTTTTCCCACTTTTTAATTTCAATTAAAAGTTCGTCAAAATCTTCGTGATATACTATCGTCACATGAACAGCATCCAGACCAGCCTCTCGATTAATTTCAAAAACTTTTCTTGTCCAATTACAATACTGAAGGTTGTCTATTTTGAATTTCATTTTGGTAAATAAATATAAATCATATCAATATGATTTCTAAATTCTATTTATTTTATTGAAATTATGATTTAATTTTGAAATAAAGATTATGCTTACAAAATCATGAAAAATAATAAAAATCTTAAAGTTGCAATAGTGATGGGTAGCCAATCTGACTTTAAAACTATGCAATTATCAGCCAAAATACTAAAAAAAATGGGAATTAAATTTGAGACAAAAATTATTTCAGCTCATCGTACCCCGGAAAGAATGTATAAATTTGCCATTTCAGCTGCAAAAAAAAATATTGGAGTAATTATTGCCGGAGCTGGTGGTTCAGCCCATTTACCCGGTATGATTGCAGCATTAACATCAATTCCAGTACTAGGTGTACCAATAGAAAGCAAAAAATTAAAAGGGTTGGATAGTTTATTATCAATTGCTCAAATGCCTAAAGGAGTCCCTGTGGGAACTTTGGCTATTGGAGATGATGGAGCAATTAATGCTGCATTATTAGCTGCCTCAATAATAGCAAATAATAATTCATATATTAAAAAAAAATTAAATAATTGGCGTCTTTCTCAAACAAAATCTGTTAAAAAAAATCCCAAATAAAAATGTCTAAAATGAATTTGGGAATAATTGGTGGAGGTCAGCTTGGAAGCTTACTTTCAGTTGCTGCAAAAAAACTTAATATTCAAACGATAATTTATTCTGATGACCAAGATGCTCCAGCACAAAACTTTAGTGATCATTTTATTTTTGGAAATTATAACGATAAAGACAAAATTGCTGAATTTGTAAGTAAAGTTGATGTGATTACTTATGAGTTTGAGAATATTCCTTTTGATACACTCAATGAAATTAATAAATTAAAAAAAGTTTTACCAAAACCATCTGTTAATCGACTAATCCAACACAGACTTGCAGAGAAAGATTTTGTTAATAAATTAAATATCAGAACTACCAGATACGCATCTATAGATAAAAAATCTGATATCGATGCATTAGAAGATTTTCTTCCAGGGATTTTAAAAACGACAACTATGGGTTATGATGGCAAAGGTCAATTTCCAATTAATAAAATTGAAGATTTAAATAACTTAACAATAGATTTTTCCAAAGATTATATTCTTGAAAAACTAGTAAAGCTTAAAAAAGAAATTTCAGTCATAATTACAAGATTTGGCATCAATAGTTATGAAATATATGAACCAATTGAAAATATTCATCAAGATCAAATCCTAAAAAATTCAAAAATACCGGCAGAGGTAAGTAATAAAATTTTAGAGCAATCAAAAAATTGGGCAACACAAATTGCTGAAGAATTGAAATATATTGGAACACTATGTGTGGAATTCTTTATTGATAGAAACGAAAATCTTTATGTTAATGAAATTGCTCCAAGAGTTCATAACTCTGGTCATCTAACTATAAATGCATATAACATAAGTCAGTTTGAAAATCATGTAAGAGCGGTTTGTTCGCTAAAAAAAATTCCTCTTAAAAAAATATCTAATGCTTCAATGACTAATCTTATAGGAAATCAAATTGAACCTTATAGAAAAAATTTAAAATTAAAAGATAATGAATTTTTTTTTGATTATCTTAAAAAAGAAATTAAAGAAAAACGAAAAATGGGTCATATAACTACCCTTGCTTAAATGATAAAATCTATAGAGGGAAATTTTGAAAATAAGGAAGTTAATGAACTTCTTACAAAACATTTTATTGAACTACGGGCAGCCTCCCCCGAAGGAAGTGCACACGTATTAGATATTCCTGGTTTAAAAGTATCCTCAATAAAGTTTTGGAGTTTCTGG
>CABWYI010000014.1 GCA_902509725.1 uncultured Pelagibacteraceae bacterium
ATTGGATGCCATTTACATCTAATAAAGACTTTAAAGCCAACCCAAGATTAATAACAGAGGCAAAAGGTGTTTACTTAAAAACACACCATGGAAAAACACAAATTGATGCAAGCTCAGGATTATTTTGTAATCCATTAGGTCATGGTAGAAAAGAAATTACAGAAGCTGTTTCAAAACAATTAGAGACATTAGATTATGCTCAACCTTTTCAACAAGGTTTTGGAGGTTCCTTTGAATTAGCTACAAAAATTTCAAAACATACTCCTGGAGATTTAAACAAAATGTTTTTTACAATTTGTGGTTCAACAGCGGTAGAGACTGCAATTAAAATTGCAGTAGCTTATCATCGAGCAAAG
Organism: uncultured Pelagibacteraceae bacterium; assembly: GCA_902509725.1. The sequence goes on from CABWYI010000014.1 coordinate 357, forward strand.
GGTGATGCTCAAAGATTTAGATTTGTTGGTCGTGAGAGAGGGTATCATGGAATGAATATAGGATGTGTTTCAGTTGGAGGAATGGTTAATAATGTAAAAACATTTGCAAGTATTTTAATGCCAGGTGTTCAACATATTAGACATACTCATTTACCAGAGCATAAATTTGTGAGTGGTCAACCAGAAACAGGCGATTATTTAGCAAATGATTTAGAGACTATTTGTCAAAATTTTGGTGGTGAAAATATAGCAGCTTGTATAGTTGAGCCAATTGCAGGATCAACTGGAACTCTAGTTCCACCAAAAGGATATTTACAAAAACTAAGAGAGATTTGTGACAAACATGGAATACTTTTAATTTTTGATGAAGTAATCACTGGCTGGGGAAGAACTGGATCAAAATTTGGTGCGCATGAATTTGGTGTAACACCTGATATTATGACAATGGCTAAGGCAACTACTAATGGAGTTGTTCCTATGGGAGTTGTTGCATGTAACGACTCTATTTATGATGCTGTAATGGATGCCTCTCCAAAAGGAGCTGTAGAATTATTTCATGGATATACTTATTCTGGAATTCCAGTTGCTGTTGCAGCCGCATTAGCTGTTCAAGATATTTTTGAAAAAGATGATATTTTTAATAGAGCAAAAAATTTAGCTCCTTACTTCCAAAAAGGTTTATTTTCTCTTCAAGACTTAGAGTCAGTAGATAATATAAGAGGATATGGAATGATGGGTGGAATTGATATGAAATTAAATTCAAAACCTGGAAAAGCTGGTTATGAAACTTTTAAAGCTTGCTATGAAGCAGGTGTTAATTTTAAAGCAACAGGAGACTGTTTAATAATTGCTCCACAGTTTATTTGTGAAGAAAAACATATTGATGAGATTATTGATAAACTTAGAGCAGGTATCACTAATTATCAAAAGAACCAAAAGAATTAATTAGTTTATAATTTATAAACAATACATAGAGAATAACAATGCGGATAGGCGTACCTAAAGAAATTAAACCCCAAGAGAATAGAATTGGGTTAACACCTGAAAGTGTTAAAACTTTAGTTTCTGAAGGTCATGAAGTTTTAGTTGAAAATAATGGTGGTTTTGAAGCTGGTTTTGAAAACGATCAATACACTAAAGCTGGAGCTAAAATTGTCGATAAAGCATCCGATATATTTAACGATTCTGAAATAATAGTAAAAGTAAAAGAACCCCAAAAAGTTGAAGTAGATATGATTAGAGAAAATCAAATTGTTTATACTTATCTTCATTTAGCTGCTGCAAAAGAATTAACTGAGGGATTAATTAAATCAAAAAGTATTAACATTGCTTATGAAACAGTTACTGATGATAATGGAAGACTTCCATTACTTGCACCAATGAGCGCAGTAGCAGGTCGTATGTCGGTTCAAGCTGGAGCACATTGTTTAGAGAAAAATCAAAAAGGCAGAGGTCTTTTATTGGGTGGTGCACCTGGAGTAACTGGTGGTACAGTTGTGATTTTAGGTGGTGGAGTAGTTGGAGAAAATGCTGCAGTTATAGCAACAGGTATGCAAGCAAAAGTTCATATTGTTGATAAATCAGAAGCAAGATTAAAACAATTAGTTCAAATGTTTGGTGATAAGATTGTTCCAGAACAAAGTGATAAAATAGATTTAAACAGATTAGTTGCTGAGGCAGATTTATTAGTTGGAGGTGTTTTAATTCCAGGAGCAGAGGCACCAAAATTAGTAACTAAAGACATGATTAAATTAATGAAAAGAGGTTCAGTGATAGTCGATGTTGCAATTGATCAAGGAGGCTGTGTTGAAACAAGTAAACCAACAACCCATGGTGAGCCAACATATATAGTTGATGATGTTGTTCATTATTGTGTAGCCAATATGCCTGGTGGAGTGCCAAGAACTTCAACACTAGCATTAAACAAAGCGACTCTTCCTTATTTAGTAAATTTAGCAAATCAAGGTTATCAAAAAGCTTTAGGTGAGGATAAAAACTTTTTAGCAGGATTAAATGTTCACAAAGGACATGTAACTTACAAAGCGGTTGCAGATGTGTTTGGACATCAATATGTCGACCCAGGAGAAGCAATCAAAAATTAATTAAATGAAAAAGAAATTACCAGATAGCACAAAAGTTGTTGTTATTGGTGGTGGTGTAGTCGGTTGTTCTGTTGCTTATCACTTAGCAAAATTTGGTTTGAAAGATACAATTCTTTTAGAGAGAGATCAGCTAACATCAGGAACAACATGGCATGCCGCAGGACTTGTCAGTCAATTAGGTCCCTCTGCTGCAATAACTAAAATAAGAAAATATACTTTAGATTTATATAAAGAACTTGAAAAAAAAGTTGATCATTCTGCAGGTTTAAGATTAAACGGTGCACTTTCAATTGCTGAAAATAAAGGAAGATGGCAAGAACTTCAAAGACAAGCAACAACCGCTCAACTTTACGATGTTGACGTAAGAATTTTAGATAAAGACCAAATAAAAAAAGATTACCCAATAATAAATACTGATGAAGTTATTGGTGGAATTTTAATGCCAGGTGATGGTGCTGCTGATCCATCAGGTGTTACTCACATGCTTGCAAAAGGTGCAAGAATGTATGGAGCACAAATTTTTGAAAAATCACCTGTGGAAGAAATATTAACTAAAAATGGTAAAATTTCAGGAGTAAAAGTTAATGGTCATAAAATAGATTGTGAATATATTGTTTTAGCCTCAGGAATGTGGTCTAGACAAATTGGTGAGAAAGTTGGGGTAAGCATTCCTCTTTATCCTGCTGAACACTTTTATATTATTACTGAACCAATAGAAAATCTTTCAAAAAATTTACCAGTCATTAGAGATTACGATAATCGAACATACATTAAAGAGGATGCTGGAAAAATATTAGTAGGGATTTTTGAAGGAGATTCCATTCCAGCATGGGATAAAATAAACAAAGTACCAGAAGATTTTTCATTTGGTGAATTTCAAGAAAATTTTGAACATTTCGAACCTTATTTAGCATCTGCAATTAAAAGATTTCCTGTTTTAGAAACAGCAGGTATTAGAAAGTTTTTTTCAGGACCAGAATCTTTTACTCCAGACACAAATACTTTATTAGGTGAGGTGCCTGAAATTAAAAACTTTTTTGTATGCTGTGGATTAAACAGTATTGGTATTGGAAGTGGGGGAGGTGTTGGTAAAGTAACAGCAGAATGGTTAATGACTGGGCATATTAATGAAGATATTTTTAGTTACGATATAAAAAGATTTCAAAAATTTCATTCAGGACTAGGGTTTATTAAGAAAAGAATTACAGAGTCATTAGGAGATTTGTATGGAATGCATTGGCCATTTAAACAACACAAAACTTCAAGAAACGTTAAAACTCTTCCTTATCATGATAATTTAAAAAGTTTTGGAGCATGCTTTGGTGTTTCAGGTGGATATGAAAGACCTATGTGGTTTGCTTTAGATGGAGAAAAAGCTGAATATGAATACAGTTACAATTATCAAAGCTGGTACCCCTCTGCCGAATATGAAACTAATAATACCATTAAAAATGTTGGTTTATTTGATCTAACACCTTTTTCTAAATTTGAAATTAAATCGGATATAGCACACAAAGAATTACAAAAAATTTGCACCGCCAATATTAAAAATGAACCTGGTAAATGTGTATACACACATATGCTTAATCCTGATGGTGGAATTGAAACAGATTTAACAGTTGTTTGTGTTGATAATAACCATTTTAGAATAATAAGTTCGGCAGCAACAAGAGAAAGAGATAAATTTCATATTAAAAAATACCTTTCAAAAAATATTGAATTAAAAGACATTACAGATGATTTATGTGTGTTTGGATTATTTGGTCCAAAAAGTAGGGAATTAATCAAAACAATATCTAAAGACAATTTTGATAATGATCATTTTAAGTTTGGTACTGCAAAATATATCACCATTGAAGGTGTAAAGATTTGGGCTCAAAGATTATCCTATGTTGGTGAATTAGGTTACGAATTATATGTTGAATTTACTAATGCTAAAAAAATCTATGAAATAATCATTAACAAAGGTAAAGATTTTAATCTTTCTAATTGCGGGATGCATGCAATGGATATTATGCGAATGGAAAGTGGGTTTTTACATTGGGGACACGATATTTCTCCTGAAGAAAACCAATATCAAGCTGGTTTAGCTTTCACTATCAGTAATAAAAAAAATGTAGATTTTATAGGTAAGCAAGCATTAGAGAAAATTAAAAAAGAAAAACAAAAAAGCAGATTTACAACGTTTACGTTAAAAGAAAGTGAACCAGGCAAACCTTTATTACTTCATGATGAACCTATTTATATTGATAATAAAATTATAGGAAGATCAACTTCAGGAAATTACTCATTTAATTTTAAAAAGAATTTAGTTTTTGGCTATATTGAAAACAATTTATCTAATGAGGAACTTCAATCTAAAAATTTATTTATTGAGATAGAGAAACACAAATATCCTATTTCTGTTCAATTAGGGCCTCTAAAACGGACAGATTTTAAAAATCTTTAATTAAGTTTGTTTTCTTAAAATTAAAACGAAAATTACAGAAGTTGTCATCATGATTAATGCATAAGCTGCAGTTGGGACCATATACATCATGTTATCCCCAAACAATTGTAGTCCTACAAAAACTGCCAAAGTCCCATTTTGAAGTCCCGCTTCCAAAGATATACATCTTCTTTGAGCAACCCCAGTAGTAAAAATTTTTGCTATATAAAAAGCTATAACCATCATTGTAATATTTAAAACTAAAGCAATTGTTCCAGCTTTTGCCATGAACATTACAATGCTATCCCATTCTTCAATATAGATAGCAACAAATACAATTATAAATAAACCAATAGATATTTTATTGATAACTTTCATATTTCTAATAATTAAATCATTTGCAAATTTTCTTATAATCATTCCAATTATTACTGGAACTGTTACAACAAAGAACATCTTTAAAGATATACTAAGCATTGAAACTTCTTTTTTGATATATGTAATATCAAATAATTCAATTGATAAAAAAACAACATAAGGAACAGATACAATACTAATTAAACTAGTAATTGCTGTTAAAGATATTGAGAGAGCCACATCTCCATCTGCAAATTTTGTTAAAACGTTTGAAGTTACACCACCAGGCGCAGCTGCAATTAACATTACACCTAATACTAATTCAATTGGAGTTCTTAAAATAATTATTAAGAAATATGCAATAATTGGAAGTAATATTAATTGACAAATTAATCCTATTAAAAAATCTTTTGGATTTTGACAGACTCTAGTAAAATCTTTAACTGTCAAAGATGCACCCAATCCTAACATTATTAGTGCTAATGCAATTGGTGCTATTGTTGTTACTATCCCCATGACCCCTCTGTAATTTACAAAGTAACAACTTAAAGATTTTTACAACTTAATAAAGAAGTTTATGAAATAGTTATCAGGTTTAGAGTTTTTCTTAAAAATTTTGCTTTGTTTTTAAAAATTTTTTTTTGATAAGGAAGAATTTTATCAATATTCATTCCAGTCATTATATATTGTTTTTTATCATTAAGTTTCAAATAACCATGACTCATTAAATATTTACATTTTCTAATTACTGTTGCTCTTGGAATATTTGTCATATCAGATAAAGACATGGCACTTACGCCACTTGATTCATCATTTTCTTGGTCTAAAACAATACCTTTATTAAATGTCATATAGTCTGGAGTTAAAGAGTGTATGTTTGCTTCATTCATATTTTTTTTATAATTAAAAGCTTGGTTCATCACGACAGTTCCCCATATATGAAAAGTTCCTATGTCCTCAAACATTTCATGGTAACCAATGATCATAGGAATTTGCATTCTATAAAACCATCTCCAACATAAACTGAAGTTTTTTTTAATTAGTTGTTCAATATATTTTGTATCAAGTTTTTTTGCATAAATTCCATCTTTGTTGAAAATTTTAGAAATTAAATAAATATATTTAGAGGTTAATTTAATCTGCCTTTCAGGCTTCACTTGAGAAAAAACAGAACGATCAATTGTTATTTGTTTTTTTTGTCTTTTTAAAACACCCAATTTTTCAAGTTCTAAAACTTTTCGTCTAACGGTTTCCTTAGGTAATTGAAGTTTTTCACATAATTCTGTAATACTAAATTTTTCTACTTGAAGATTTGACTTTGAATAAAATTGATCAAAACTAAATTGAATATTCATTTGATCATAAAATTGTAAAGTTTTTTCAACTAACGAAATTACAATCAGATATTTATAATGATCTTTAAAAGCTTGATAAACATTATTCATCCAGCTCCATTGATGAACAATCCAATCTCTTCCTAACTGATCATAGCTACTCATCATATGATCATAAACTTGATCATCTGTTAGGACTTTTGAAAAATCAATCTGTTTTAAGTTCATAGTTATAAAAGTGGGATAAGAAACCCAAAATGAACAGGTGTCAACCAAATAGTGACCCACAATGAACTTTTTTCGAATTGATGATAAGATGTATAGATGATTAGATTGCCTAATGGTAAATAAAGGCTTTACAGATATCAAAACAAACATCGAGACCCCAAATGATGTTAGTATGACTGAAAAGCCTTTAAATAATAGACAAACCTCATCTAATAGAGTCGATATAAACGTTTTAAAATCAAAGCTTCAAGAAAGTGAAAGTAAAGAATTCAAAAAAAATATTTATATTCTTGGATCTCTTATTTTGGGGTTAGGCATTATTGGAATTTACCTATCTTTGTGATTCAAAATGATTTTAATTGCAAAACAAACTTTAGGGTGGTTTAATTATATTATGAAAAATTCAACTGAAAGTATAAGAAAAAAACTTTTATCAAGATATTTCAATAATGAAACAGTTGTAAACGAAACAAAAAGCACAGATATCAATATTCTATTAAATAGAGTGAGAAATAATAAAAAAAAAGAATCGTTAAATAAGATTTATTTTTCAGCTATGGCTTCTGCAGGACTAGTATTGTTCGGTTTTTTCATATTCTAGTTTTTTTTCGCAATTTATCTCATTAAATAAGATTAAATAATCAATTTTATTTTTTTAATAATAATCAAATATATTATAGAAATAAGATATGAGAGAAGACAGAATTAATAAGTATCAACTAAAATTAAATTACTTATTTCAAAAACTATTTGGTGAAAAAGATTTAGGAAATATTGGATTCAATTTTGATAATAAACCAAATCGAAAAGATATTATCCAGCAAATAATAGACATAAAAAAATACAAAAGTTATTTAGAAATAGGATGTGATAATGACGAATTATTTAATTTTATTAAATGTGATAAAAAAATTGGTGTTGATCCTGAAAAAGGAGGAAATATAAGAAGTACTAGTGATGAATTTTTTTATAAAAATCAAGTATCTTTTGATCTAATTTTTATAGATGGGCTTCATGAGTTTGAGCAAGTTTGTAAAGATATTGAAAATTCTTTAAATTTTTTAAATAAAAATGGAATAATATTACTCCATGATTGTTTGCCAAATAACGTTTATCAACAAATAGTGCCGAGGTGCAAACGTACTTGGAACGGAGATGTCTGGAAAGCAATAGTTAAATACAGAACCGATGACAATTTAGATACATATACTTGTAATGCAGATTCTGGATTAGGCGTTATTTTTAGAAGAAAAAATAAAAATAAATTAGAAATAAAAATGAATAATTTTAAAGACTTAAAATTTAAAGAATTTTTTTATGATCATAAAAAATTAATGAATATTATTGAATATAATGAATTGATTAAAATAATATAATTTATTGTTTGAAAGAAAAAAATAAGTAGTATAAGGCGTCGTTAATAAAATGGCGGGGTAGCTCAGTTGGTTAGAGCGCGGGACTCATAAGCCCGAGGTCAGTGGTTCGATCCCACTTCCCGCTACCATAATTAAATAATTTTTTTTAGCTTATCAAGATTCATTGTTTGATTTAAGGGCATACCTTTTTTTGGTTTTGCAATTATTTTTTTTATCTTAGGATTATTTTTTTTTGCAAAATTAAAAACTGATTGTGATTTTCCCCCTATATTTATTATACCTTTCTTACCAATTATTTTAGGTAAGATTTTTACTAAATCCTCATGAAACATAAAATTACTTTTTAAATTAGTATATGCCTTATTGTAAGAAAATGGTTTTTCAGTCATTGTGATTCTCAAAATCAACGAGTTTTCATACATTGCCACAGCACATTCTCCACCAAGTTTTGATAAACCGTAATTATTAAAAGGTTTAACAGGGTCAGTTTCAAGATAATTTCCTTTGGTTCCCTCATAAACATAGCCTGTTGAAAAATATACTAATTTGATTTTATATTTTTTACAAACTTTAGTAATATTAGCAGTACCTATAATATTTAAGTCAATACTTTTAGAAATATTTTTTTCGTGAATTTTCATTGGCCTTGATAAACCGGCGCAATGAATTAAAATTTTTGGTTTAATTCTTTTAATTATCTTCTCAATAGAATTTATATTCAAAATATTACATTGAGTTTTATTTGCAAAAAAAATATTTAGCTTTTTATTTTTCTTTTTTAGTATTTTTGCAAATCTACCTTCACCTCCAGTGACAAGAATTTTATTTACTTTCATAAGTATCTTTTTTTAAAGTCTTGTAATGATATTGCAGATTTATCTTTTTTTGAAATGACAGGCTTATTAATAGGCCAGTTAATTTTAAGATCTTTATCATTATATTTTAGAGCTACCTCACTTTTAGCACTTCTATACTTCGTACAACTATAAATTACATAATTATCTTTTTCTAATGCGCAAAACCCATGAGCAAACCCAGGTGGTATAAAAATGGATTTCGAGTTTTTTTCACTTAAAATATACTTATAAACTTTTCCAAACGATCTTGAATTTTTTCTTAAATCAACAGATACATCGAAAATTTTCCCCTTAATTACCGTGATATATTTTCCTTGAGAGTTTTTTGTTTGAATATGCAATCCTCTAAGTACATTTTTCTTTGAATAAGACATTACCAAAAAAGGAAATTTTTCTTTTATTTTTTTTTCTACTAAAATTTCTTTAAAATAACCTCTTTTATCTTTAAAAGCATTATTTTGAATAGTTATTAGATCTTTAGTTCTTTTTTTAATATTCATAAATGAAAGGATTGATTAATAACATAACTTATAAATAAAAGTAATAATAGTTATGATATTTTTTTGTTAATATAATAAATATTCATTAATAGAATTATCATTGTAATTGAGTTATTTATATACCCTGCAAAACCATAAGGAAAATCCCAAGGTTGAAGATTTGTAATCAAAGAGATTATTCTTAAAAAATAAAAAATATATAATATAAAAATTATATTAATTTTTGAATATATTAAGTTAAAGTTTTTAATTGAATAAATTAACAAGGGTATCAGTAGAATATAATCATGTAGTTGGTGTGGTGTAAAAGCTAAAATACTTAGACAAAGTAATGATAGTATTTGTAGCTGATCTTTTAAAATTCTTAATTTAAGTATTAAATAAAAATTTAATAGGACTGGTAATATTAGTATAATTAATGAACTTAAATTTAAATATTGCAAAAGAGAAAAGATCGTAACTGGGAAATGACTCTCACTTGAATTCCAATATAAAATTACTCTTAACGGCTCAAATATATTTGTTATCAAATTTGTATTTGTAACAAAACAATATATTAGCCACCCTATAATTAATGGAACTAGTGATAATAAAATTAATTTTAGTTTTCTCAATGAAATCAAATATAAAAAAAGGCCATAGCCAATGTTGTATTTAAATAAAGCAATACCAGATAATAAAATGTTTAAATTGGACATTTTAACAAATGGTAGAATAAAAAAGATAAACATTAGTAAAGTTTGTTGTCCATAACCTATGTGAATTCTAAAGATAGTGCTCGATAAAAATAATGAGGAAACAATAAAAGTTTGAAAATTATTTAAATGAAATTTTTTTGATAGAATTATAGGAATTGTTATTGCAATCAATATATTTATTACACTCCATAAGAATTTTGCATTATCCCAATCTAAAAGTGTGAAAGGTAGCAGTAATATAAATAACCCTTGTGCATAGTTACCATTTTGAGCATATTTTATTTTATCATTTAAACTACCATCATGTTTATTATCTAAAATATATTGATAATGATTAACTCCTTGAGAAACTAATTGTGTTGGTGTGTAGTGAAAATCAAAACTTATTTTTTGTGCATTACTAAAACCCTTATAAATAGAGATTAAAGATACAATAGAAAAAAAAATAATAAGGAATTTTTTTTTTGAGTTCAATTTCATTAAGAAATTAATTTTTTTAAATATGAGGAATAATTACAGTTTCCGTAAAATTTAATTGAATTGTTAATTTCTTTTTTTCCTATCCATTTGTTTAAAAAAGAAATTTCTTCTAAACAAGCTATTTTTAAACCTTGTCTATTTTCAATAGCTTGAACGAAAGCCGTGGTTTTATAAAAATCTTCAATAGACCCAGTATCAAGCCAAGCTCCTCCTCGTCCAATAAAATCTGCACTTAGTTTGTTATTTCTTTTGTATTTGTTGAGTAAATCAATTATTTCTACCTCTCCTCTTTTTGATGGTTTAAGTTTACTAGCATATTCGACAACTTTATTGTCAAAAAAATAAAGACCAGTAATTGCATAATTGGAAATATACTTTTTAGGTTTTTCAATGATCTGAGTAATCTTTTTTTTATTATTAATTTTTGCAACTCCATAAAGTTCAGGCTTTTGAACATTATGTAATAATATTTTTGCTCCTCTATTTAGCTTAGAGCAATCTAAAAGTTTTTTTGTGAAATTTTGACCGTAAAAGAAATTATCGCCTAAAATCATTGCAACATTATCTTTACCAATAAATTTTTTACCCACAACAAAAGCATCCGGCAATCCCCTAGGTTTGTCCTGCTCTTGATATCTTATATTTATTCCTAAATTATTACCGTTTGGAATTATTTTTTTATATTGATTAAGTTGACCTTTATTAACAATTATTAATATATCTCTTATTTTAGCCAATAGTAATATTGATAAAGGATAAAAAATTAATGGCTTATCATAAATTGGGAGAAGCTGTTTATTTACAGCTTTAGTAAGCGGGCTCATTCGTGTTCCCATTCCACCTGCTAAAATTATACCTTTTTTAATCATTTTTTACCCAACCTTTTAGTAATATCTTTTTTTGATAAAGATTTATAGTAAGTTTTATTTTTGTTGTACCATTCAAAAGTAAGCTTTATTCCATTATTAAAACTTGTTCTAGGATACCAATTTAAATCTTTTTTAATTTTATTACTGTTAAGTGCATATCTCATATCATGACCAGGTCTATCTTTTACATAAGTTATCTTTACATTATTTCCGACATTAACTATTTTTTTTGAAACATTTAAAAGCTTTCTTGAAACATCAATATTATTCAAATTTTTATTGGAACCAATATTGTAAAATTCTCCAACTTTCCCTTTGAAGAAAATTTTGATCAATGCTTCACAATGATCTTTCACATAAATCCATTCTCTTGAATTTTTACCATTTCCATAAATTGGCAATGCTTTGTTGTTTAAAATATTATAAATTAGTTTAGGTATTAATTTTTCTGGGTGTTGTTTTGGTCCATAATTATTTGAACAGTTTGTAACAATTGCTGGTATTTTATATGTTCTGACATATGAACTTACCAAGTGGTCAGAGGCAGCCTTACTTGCTGCATAAGGTGAACTTGGTCCATACGGGTAACTTTCTGAAGATCTACCAGAAATTACATCTCCATAGACTTCGTCAGTGGAAATATGAATCAACTTAGATCTATATTTTTTTGAAAAATTCTTAAAACTTTCAAGAAGATTATATACGCCGACTATATTACTTTGAATGAAACTCTCAGGATTATCAATTGATCTATCGACGTGAGTTTCTGCAGCTAAATTAAATATACAATCTGGTTTATAGTCAAATAAAATTTTTTTTATTCTCTTATTTTTTATATCGCATTTAATAAATTTATAGTTCTTAGATTTTTTAAATTCTTTAACATTATAAAAATTTGATGAATAAGTGACCTTATCTATGTTAAGCACTTTGAATTTTTTAGCAATTAATAGGTCAATTAAATTACTTCCAATAAATCCCAGTCCACCAGTAACAATTATTTTTTTCATTTATTAAATTAATTTTTTACATTAGTAAAAAGTATTAGTATAGTTGAATATACTTAACATATGTCAATATCTAGGCAAAATTTATCAGTTGTTATAGTTACATTTAAAAGTAACCAAATAATTCACAGATGTATTGAATCAATTCCCTCTGAGATCAAAATTGTTGTTATTGAAAATTCTCAGGACAAAATTTTTAAAGAAAATTTAGAAAAGAAATATAAAAATGTAGAATGTTTGTTATCCACTAAAAATTTAGGTATGGGATCTGGAAATAATTTAGGCTTGAAACATGTTAATACAGATTATGCAATAATTTTAAATCCTGATGTCATATTAGAAAAAAATGCTATTGATGTAATTATTGATGATTCAAAAAAGATTGACTCTTTTGCTGTGCTCGCTCCTTTATCAATAGATACTCAATATCCTAACTACAAAATTGATGAAAAAGATTTTAATTTAATTTCAGAATATTCTCCTTTCAAAGTAAAAAGTATTGACGGTTATGCGATGCTTTTTGATTTAAATAGAATTAACCAAAACGATAATTTTAAAAATTATCAATATTTTGATGAAAATTTTTTTATGTACCTTGAAAATGATGATCTTTGCAAAAGATTAGTAGATCAAAATGAAAATATATTTATTATTCCAAAATCAAAAGTAAAACACCTAGGAGCAAAAGGAACTGATGATAAATATTCTTTTGAAATAGAATTATCTAGAAATTGGCATTGGATTTGGTCAAAATTTTATTTTAATAAAAAGCATTATGGTTTTTTAAGAGCCATTATTGATGGATTGCCAAGTTTCATATCCTCAATTCTAAAATATTTTTTATATTTGATTATTAATGATGATAAAAAAAAACAAATCTACTATCAAAGAATGATGGGATTTATTTATGCATTTTTAGGAAAGGCTGCTAATTACAGACCTAAAATTAAAGATTAGTGACCAGGAAAATCAATTAAGTTTTCAACTTGATATTTTCTTTTTAATAAATTATCTGACCCCCCTAAATCAAAAAGATTAATTACAAAAATAAAAGCTGCGACCTTACCCTTTGAAAGCTCTACAAGTTTTGCTGCTGCCTCTGCCGTACCTCCGGTTGCAATTAAATCGTCAATTATTAAAACAGATTCATCTTCTTTAATCGAATCTTTATGAACTTCAATCGTGGCGGTTCCATATTCAAGCTCAAAATCTACTGAATGAACTTTTGCAGGTAACTTATTTTTTTTTCTAAGCATTATAAAAGGTTTATTAAGAATATATGAAACTGCAGATGCAAAAACAAAACCTCTGGATTCAATAGCAGCAATTTTATCAAACTTAAATTTTTTTGATTTTTCAACTATTTGGTTTATTGTTTCGGCAAAAGCTTTTTCATCTTTGATTAATGTGGTTATATCCCTAAATAAAATTCCCTTTTTGGGATAGTCGGGAATAGATCTAATAAAATCTTTCAAATTCATAATAGTTAATTATAAATCTATAAATAAATTAAATTTTTAACATGACAATAAATAAATTAGCAATCATAGGCGGAAGTGGTCTTTATGATGTTGAAGAGTTCAAAAATAGAGAATTATTGGATTTAAACACTCCTTGGGGAATACCGTCTGATCAAATATTAAAAACCAATTATAATAATAAAGAAGTTTACTTTTTGCCAAGACATGGAAGAGGTCATTTCGTTTCCCCATCGAAAATAAACTTTAGAGCTAATATTGATGCTTTAAAACAATTAGGGGTAACAGATATAGTTTCAGTTTCTGCAGTTGGTTCTTTAAAAGAAGATTTGCCTCCTGGAAAATTTGTAATCGTAGATCAGTTCATAGATCGGACCTTTGCAAGAGAAAAAACTTTTTTTGATGACGAGATTGTAGCTCACGTTTCTATGGCTCACCCAACTTCCTATGGTTTAATGAATGCTTGTGAAGAGGCTATTAAGAAAGAAAAAATTGAATATCAAAGAAATGGAACCTACGTTGTAATGGAGGGGCCTCAATTTTCAACATTGGCAGAATCGAATTTATATAGATCTTGGAAAGCAGATGTAATTGGTATGACAAATATGCCTGAAGCAAAATTAGCAAGAGAAGCAGAAATAAGATATGCTTCAGTTTCAATGGTTACAGATTATGATTGTTGGCATCCAGATCATGAAAATGTTGATGTTCAACAAGTGGTTAAAGTTTTATTAGATAATGCTGCTAAAGCAAAAAATATGATTAAAAACTTAATTGTAAATTTTGATAAACATATTGACTCTAAAGACCCAACAAACAATTGCTTAGATGTAGCAATTATAACCGCTCCAGGTAAAAGAACAAAAAAAACAATTGATAAACTTAAAACAGTTGCAGGTAGAGTATTAAATAAATGAAAAAATTTTTATTGCTGCTATTAATCACTTCTTTTAGTACTAACGTTTTAGCAGACAAGATATTAAAAAATGGTTTTTTAAGTGGCGAATGGAAAATAGATAAAACCTTTAAAGTAGAAAACCCAAAAAACAAAATAGTATTAATTTATAATCATGGTTCAGTAGAAAATGATAAACCCTCAAAAAATTGTCAATGGAAAAATAACGTAAGAAATTTTGCATCTTTGTCAGGAAAAAAAATAAATGATAAAGAGGTATTAGTTTATAATTTCTGTACTGATAATCCAGGTGGAGATGACTGGAAGGTATTTTGGAAAGGTAAGGATGTAAAATACAATGGTATTCCAAAATTAGAAAAAAGAGTAGAATCAAATTACGAATTAATAGAAAAATTTTTAAATCTTGGAGTACCAAATAATCAAATTTTTATAACTGGACACTCTTGTGGAGGTTGGGTCACGATGATGTTTTTAGCAAAATATCCTGACAAAATTGCAGGTGGTATTTCTACTCATCATGCTTGCTATGGGCGTTTATCGCAACAATATAAAGTTAAAAAAGTTGGTGTTGAGGAAGCTTTAAAAAAGTTTGAGAAAAAGAAACCAGTAGCGGGATATTTTAGAAAAACTCAAATAGAGTCTATTAGTAAAGCAAAAAATTTACCTGTTTTAATTTTTACACATCCAAAAGATCCTTTTGATGGTTTGTTGTCAGATTGGGTTGAAAATATTCCAGGTACAGATCGAGTTGTTATCAGCGAAAATTTTAAAATTAACAATAAGTCTTGTAAAAGGATTGGACAAAATAGTGGAAAAAGATGGGAAGAACCTATTAAAAACGGTCATTGGATGGCTTTTGCTGATTGTTTTCAGCAATATAATTCAAAAATTCTTAAATTTATTGAGTCAAAAATTTAGATTAAATGAGAATAGAGGGAAAAGAATATCGTACTATTTGGTTTGAAAATAATGTCGTAAAAATTATTAATCAAACAAAACTTCCACACCAATTTATAATAAAAGACCTTAAAACGGTTAAGGACTCAATAAATGCGATTAAAATAATGGAAGTAAGAGGCGCACCTCTAATAGGAGCTACAGCAGCTTATGGAATGGTTTTAGCTATAATTGAAAATAATGACCAATCATTTTTAAAGAAATCTGCAAAAGATTTAATTAGTTCAAGACCAACAGCAATAAATTTAAAGTGGGCTGTTGATAGAATGATAAATAAATTATCAGGTGTTAATAGTGATCAAATTTTAGATATAGCCAAGAATGAAGCAAAAGAAATTTGTGAGGAAGATATAAAGTTTTGTAAAAGTATAGGTTTAAATGGTCTTAAAATAATTGAGGAAATTTATAATAAAAAAAAGGATACAGTAAATATTTTAACTCATTGTAATGCAGGTTGGCTTGCAACAATTAATTGGGGGACTGCAACATCTCCCATATATCATGCGCATAAAAAAGGTATCCCAGTTCACGTTTGGGCAGATGAAACTAGGCCAAGAAATCAAGGAGCTAATTTAACCTCTTATGAATTAAATGAAGAGGGGATTAAAAACACAATCATCGCAGATAATACAGGTGGAATTTTGATGCAAAGAGGAGAGGTTGATATGTGTATTGTTGGAACAGATAGAACTTTAGCTAATGGAGATGTTTGTAATAAAGTTGGAACCTATTTAAAGGCACTCGCAGCTCATGACAATAATATTCCTTTTTATGTGGCACTACCAAGCTCAACAATTGATTGGAATATTAAAGATCATAAAGATATTCCCATAGAGGAGAGAAACTCAGAAGAATTATCTCATATAGAGGGTACTGATGAAAAAGGAAATATTAAAAAAATACAAATTTATCCCCAAAAAAGTAAAGCAATGAATTTAGCATTTGATGTAACACCTGCAAAATATGTAACAGGTTTGATAACTGAAAAAGGCGTGTGTGAAGCATCAACGGAAGGATTAAAAAAGTTATTTAAATGAAAAACTTAGATAAAAGAAATAAGATTATTGAATATTCCTTAAAACTTAATTCTACAAATCTTTCACCGCTTAGATCAGGTAATATATCAATAAGAACCAATGAAGATGATAAGGAAGGATATCTAATTACGCCCTCTGGAAAAAAATATGAAACATTAGAACTAGAAGATATTGTTTTTATGGGCTTTAATGATGAGGTAAGTAAAAACGAATCAACTAACAAACCCTCATCTGAATGGAGATTTCACAGAGATATCTATTTAAATAAGAAAGAAGCAAATGCTATTGTTCATACCCATTCTCCACACGCAACAGCTGTATCTTCACATGGAAAAACAATACCACCTTTTCATTATATGATTGCACTTGCTGGAGGAGAGGACATTAAATGCGCTGAATATGCTACTTTTGGGACTGAAGAGCTATCTAAAAATATTATTAAAGCACTACAAGAAAGAAGCGCTTGCTTAATGTCTAATCACGGTCAGGTTGCTTTTGGAAAAAATATAGACCAAGCTTTTGAACTTGCACAAGAGATAGAAAATATTTGTCATCAATACACTATTGCACTAAAGTTAGGAAAGCCAAAAATTCTTTCATTTGAAGAAATGAAAAAAGTTTTAGAAAAGGCCAAAGATTATAAAAAAGGGTGATATGATTAAAGTAGGGGAGCACATTACTTTAGATATAATTGGGACAGATAAAGAGTACGATTCTTTAGTCTATGAGAAAGTAATTAATGAGATTGCAAAAACTGCAAAAGTAACAATTCTCAACATTTCTAAATATAAATTCGAACCACAAGGTTTTACTATTTTGGCTTTATTAGCTGAAAGTCATATTAGTTTTCACACTTTTCCTGAAAAAGGAATTATAAGTTTTGATTTTTTTACATGTGGAAAAATAAGCCCTTCAGTAGCTATTGATATAGTTAAAAAAGAATTTAAGCATAAGAGAATTGTAAAAAAAGAATTCAATAGAGATACTAGAGCTTTATACCGTGATATTTACAGCTCACCTGGTCTTCAAAAAGCATATGTGGTTAACGATGTTCTAGAGGATTTTAAATCAAAAGTAGGTCAACACATTGAAATTTTAGATCTTGAACAATTTGGTAAATCTTTATTTATCGATGGTGAAATACAAGTCGCAGCTTTAGATGAACATTTGTATAGTTCAACTTTTGTTGGATCTGGATTAAATTTAAATAAAAACAATGAAAGAGCCGCTATAATTGGTGGTGGAGATGGTGGTGTTGCCAGAGAATGTATTTCAAAAAAATTTAATTTTATTGATTGGTTTGAACTTGATCCCGAAGTTGTCGAGGTTTGTAATAAACATCTGGGAGATATAGGAAAAAAGGCTACAGAAAAAAATTCAGTCAAATGTGTTTGGGGAGATGCATTTGATAGTATTAAATCA
Source organism: uncultured Pelagibacteraceae bacterium (assembly GCA_902509725.1). The sequence continues at coordinate 18,403 of CABWYI010000014.1, forward strand.
GTTAAAGAAGACACATACGATCACATATTTGTTGATTTAAATGACGATCAATTTTGTATTGATTTAGCAGCAAAAAATATGGACTATTTAGTGAGAATTTTAAAACCCAAAGGAGTTATCACCGCTCAAGTAGGTAGCCAAGATAAAAAACCCCATCAAGTTGAAAATTGGATGAATATTTTCCATCATCATTTTGGAAATACTAAATTATCAAGGGTTTATATACCTAGTTTTGATTGCTCATGGAACTTTTCTTCATCAATTAATCATTAATTTTTTCTTTTTTAAATCTTCAAATTGTGAAATACTTACTCGAAAATTATTAAAGGAGAAAATAATGAACACACTAAAAAAAACTATTTTTTCAGTTTTAGCTTCTTTGTTAGTTATCAGTAATGTTTATGCTGATAATATAAAAATTGGAACTGAAGGTGCTTATCCTCCATGGAACTCAAAAGATGCGTCAGGTAACTTAATTGGGTTTGAGGTAGAATTGGCAAACGTTCTTTGTAAGAATATGGGTCACAACTGTACAATCATTGAGCAAGATTGGGATGGAATGATACCGGCACTTACTGGAAAAAAATTTGATGCAATTATGGCTGGTATGTCAATAACTGATGAAAGAAAAAAAGTAATTTCTTTTTCTCAAGGTTATGCTGACGAAGTAGCTTCATTAGCAATAATGGGTGGTACTAATTTTGGTATACAGAGAGATCTTAAAACTATAACTGCGGCTGGAATTAATTTAACTTCACCTAATTCAACTGCTAAAAAAGCTTTGAAAGTAATTAAAGGTGCCCTTGAAGGTAAAACAGTTTGTACTCAAGTTGGTACGATACACCAAAACTTTTTACAGTCTGGTGATGTAGGTACTGTAAAAGTAAGAGTTTACAAAACACAAGATGAAGTTAATTTAGATTTAACTTCAGGAAGATGTGATGCAGCACTTGCAGCTGCGGTTGCTTTTACTGATTACGCTGAAAAATCTGGAAAAAGAGTAATACTTGTTGGACCAACTTTTTCTGGTGGAGCTTTCGGTAATGGTGTTGGAGTTGGTATAAGACAAGCTGATACTAAACTTATGAAAGATTTTAACAAAGCTATTGATAAAGCAAGAAAAGACGGAGACATAAGTCGAATTGCTATTAAGTGGTTTGGTTTTGATGCTTCTATGTAATTAATTTTAGATTTGGCGACTATAATATATAGTCGCCAATCTTTATGGAACTTCTAGCATTTGGAGATACTGGTTGGGGCGATGAGTTATTTTATGCAACCCTGATGACAATTGCTGTAGCAATTACGGCGATGCTTATTGGTTTTTTTTTCGCATTAATTTTTACACCTTTAAAACTATCAAAAAATAAATTTTTTAATTTAATAGGGAATTCTTACACTACTGTAATTAGAGGTGTTCCAGAACTATTAGTAATTTATTTATTTTTTTTTGGAGGTAGTGCTGCAATAATGTTTGTTGCCTCTATTTTCGGATACGGTGAGTACATTGAGATAAATGCTTTTATGACTGGTGCATTTTCAATTGGTATTATTTCAGGCGCTTATTCAACAGAAGTTTTTAGAGGAGCAATACAATCAATTGACAAAGGACAATTTGAGGCTGCGAATGTATTGGGGCTAGGAAAGTTTGGTAAATTTTTTAAAATTATTTTACCTCAAACATTAAGATTAGCTCTCCCAAATTTGAGTAATGTTTGGCAAATAACACTAAAAGATACTTCATTAATTTCTGTTACTGGATTAGTTGAAATTATGAGACAGTCTTATGTTGCAGCTGGCTCAACTAGAGATCCTTTATTTTTTTATTCTTGTGCAGCAGCTTTATATTTACTGCTGACATTTTTAAGTATGAAATTAATAAATAAAT
>CABWYI010000015.1 GCA_902509725.1 uncultured Pelagibacteraceae bacterium
TTATTACTAATCGTAGATTATTGTTCATTAGTTTTATATTTGTTGATTAATCTTATTTGGAAACCTGTAAAAATGAAAGTTAAAGGTAATAATCCCCACACTTTAAAATTTACCCAAAACTCTTCTGACTGCGTTCTCCATACTAACTCATTTAATATTGCAAGACCAAAGAAAAAATATATCCACCTTTTATTTAATATTTCCCAGCCTTTATCAGTTAAAGAAACTGATTTGCCCATTAGTTTTTTAAGTATCGGCTCATTAGCAAAATGTTTTCCAAAGATTAGCGCCAAACCAAATAAAATGTTTATTATTGTAGGCTTAATATAAATAAAAACTGGATTATTAAAATAAATAGTTAATCCACCAAAAAAAGTAATTAAAATTCCACTCAGTAAAGGAACTTTTGGTATTTTTTTTTCTAAAAACCATATTACAGCTAATGCTATTATTGTCGCAATTATAAACGGTGGAATAGCAATTTTTAAATCTTTTCCACTATCGTAATAGTAGTAAAAAAAAATTATTAATGGTCCAAAATCAGTTAAAAACTTTAAAAATGATTTATTCACATCAAAGATATTAACATAAATAATATTTTCATAGAAACTTTAAATTTTTCTTATTGATTTTTATATTTAAATACCCATACTAAATTGTATGCCAGTTCAAAAAGCTAAATTTTCAATAGGTGACATAGTAAAACATAAACACTTTGAATTTAGAGGTGTAATATATGATGTAGATTTTGAATTTAATAATTCAGAGGAGTGGTATCAATCTATACCCAAGAATGTTAGGCCTAGAAAAGATCAGCCATTTTATCATCTGTTGGCAGAAAATGATGAGATTACTTATGAGGCATATGTTTCTGAGCAAAATTTGTTGATGGATGACTCTGATGAGCCAATAAAGCATCCGCTAATTGAAGAAATTTTTTCTGGCAAAAAAGGATCTGGTTACTTTAAACCATCAAACTGAATACAACCTTTTTTTTAACACATTCTGCTCAAATCTTAGACACAGCTCTTATCTATAATAAATTAATTCTGATCAAGGATGTTTATTTAAGACCCTTCGTTATTATCTCCCTCTACATTCTTGATCAGAAAACAATTTCATACTAAAAATCAATATATAAAAATGTTTGAATATTTAAAACCTAATAAAATTTTTGTAATATCTTCAAAAGCTCCTAAGTATGTTTTATTTTTATTCATAATAGTTGTTTCAATTGGATTATCTGAGGCATTAATATTTTCACCAGAGGACTATAAACAAAGTCATTCGGTAAGGATAATGTATGTGCATGTACCAGCTGCTTGGATTACACTAGGAATTTTTTCTGGTGTTACTTTTTTATCAATTTTTGGGTATGTCACAAAGATTAAGAATTTTTTTTTAATTGCAAAAAGTCTTGCTCCATCAGGATTTGTATTTAACGTGGTAGCTTTAGTTACAGGATCGATCTGGGGAAAACCAACTTGGGGAACTTGGTGGGCATGGGATGCAAGAATTACCTCAATGCTAATTTTAGCATTATTTTATTTAATATATTTATTAGCCTGGAGGATTTTTGAAGATAAAGAGCAAGTTTTTAAAATAACATCTATAATTGCAGTTGTGGGTGCAATGAATGTTCCGGTAATAAAATATTCAGTTGAATGGTGGAATACACTTCATCAACCTGCTTCTATAAATATTCTATCTAAATCATCTATACATACTTCTATGTTGTTCCCATTAATGATTATGACTGCGGCATTTGCCCTATTTTCTCTACTTATTTTTTTAATGAAATATAATACAGAACTGATAAAAATTAAAAATAAAGGCTTAGATAGATTATGAATGATTTATTATTAATGAATGGATATGGCTTATATGTATGGTCAGCTTTTATTTTCACTTTTTTTAGCTTCACTTTACTTTATATTGTAACAAGATCTCAGTTATTAAAGGAAAGAAAAAAGTTTTTTGTTAAATTTGGAAGCTTGAATGTTGAAAAAGCTACTTTTGCAAAAAACCAAAGCATTAATAGAGAAATTTTATCCAATTATCAGAAAATTTAACTTTTTTCATGTATGGTCGTAAAGTTAAATTTAGATTTTTTTTTATTATATTAATAATTATAGTCACTATCTTATCAGTTTTTTTAATCTTAAAATCTTTGGATGATAATGTTTTATATTTTCAATCTCCTTCTGAAATAAAAAATTTATCAAGCCTAAATGAAAAGAAAATTAGAGTTGGCGGTATGGTAAAAAAAAATTCAATACTCATAAATGCTCAAAATATCAATTTTGTTATTACTGATTTTAAAAATGAGATAAACGTAATTTATTCAGGCGCTATACCAAACTTATTTGAGGAAGAAAAAGGTGTTGTTGCCGAGGGGTATTTAAAAGATAAAAATTTTTTTTTAGCGACAAAAATTTTAGCTAAACATGATGAAAATTACATGCCCCCAGAAGTTAAAGCTGCTTTAGAGGAGAAGTAAATTGTGGTAAATTTAATTGGATATAACTCTTTAGTAATAAGTTCTTTAATATCTATTTTAATTGTTTTTTTTTCTATTAAAAATTTCAGAGATATTAAATTAATTGATACTAAAATAATATCTTTAGTTTTTTTACAGTTTTTTTTAGTTGTTGTAAGTTTTTTTTGTTTAATCATATCTTTCATAAAATCAGATTTTAGTAATGAAACAGTTTTTAATCATTCACATACTACAACACCTTTATTTTATAAAATTTCCGGCACCTGGGGAAATCATGAAGGAAGTTTATTATTATGGTTGCTAGTACTAACATTATTTATTTTCTTATTTTTATTAAAATCTAATGATCAACCAAAACAATACAGGATCTTAACACTTTTATTTCAGCAAATAATCATAATTGGTTTTTTTATTTTTTTGATAAAAACGTCAAATCCGTTTAACTTTATTTTTCCTATTCCAAAAGAAGGCCTAGGACTTAATCCGATTTTACAAGATCCTGCATTAGCAATACATCCGCCAATTTTATACTTAGGATATGTTGGTTCATCAATTATTTTTTCTTCTGCTTTAGCAGCTACAACATTAGATGGTATTTCAAAAAAATGGGCTCATCACATTAAAAATTGGGTCTTAGTTTCATGGATTTTTTTAACTATTGGAATTTCACTTGGTTCCATTTGGGCATATTATGAGTTGGGTTGGGGTGGTTTTTGGTTTTGGGACCCTGTAGAAAATGTTTCATTAATGCCCTGGTTGGCATTAACAACATTGTTTCATTGTATTTTAGTATTAGAAAAAAGATTTATGTTAAATTCTTGGGTAGTAATTCTGTCTATCTCAACTTTTACTTTAAGTATGTGTGGAACTTTTTTAGTTAGATCAGGTATTCTAAACTCAGTCCATACTTTTGCAAACGATCCAGATAGAGGAATGTTTATCTTGATTTTTTTATTTACTTTAATTTTTCTCTCTCTTTTTATATTTTTCTTTTTTAATAAATTTGAAAATCAAAAGATTAACTCTTTCTTTATGTTAAGTAAGGAAACTTCGATCTTAATAAATAATTGGTTTATGATGTATTTTTTAACAGTTGTATTAATTGGCACAATTTATCCAATATTTTTAGAAGTTGTCACTTCTGAAAAAATATCTGTAGGCCCACCTTTTTATCAAAAATTGATAATTCCTTTTTTAGTCCCTTTTTTATTTGCTATGGCTATTGGTCCAAATTTAAAATGGATTAAATCAGATATAAGAAATAAAAAATATTTGGTTTTATTTCTTATTATTTCATTCTTATTATCCTTTTTAATCATAAGAAGTTTAGAAATAAATTTTTTGATTAATACAATTTTAGTGACATCAGCTTTTTATTTATTTTTAGTAACATCAAAAGATTTTTTAAGTAGTAAATTTAAAAATATATCTCAAAATTTAGCACATTTTAGTTTTAGTATGCTTATATTAAGCATTCTATTTAACAACATTTTTTCCACAGAAATAATTACAAATTTAAAAATTGGTGAAACCTTTGAGGGAAAAGAGTTTAAAATAATATTTGAAAGCGTAGATCAAAAGAACGAGCAAAATTACAATTCATTCATCGGCAACTTCAAAATAGAGGATCATAATGGTGTTATTGATTTTTTAAAGCCTGAGTTGAGAATATATAACCAGCCAAATATTGTAACAAGTGAAGCTGATATAAAAACAAATTTGTTTACTGATAAATTTATAACAATTAACTTAGTTCAGAATCAAGAATATTTTAATGTACGATATCAAATCAAACCATTCATGATTTTGATTTGGTTTTCAGCTTTACTGATGGGCATTAGTGGAATTTTGGGTATTTATAAAAAAAGATATGAGACTTAGAATTTCAATTTCTATCATAATCTTAATTTTTGTTTTAGTTTTTTTAATTTTTTACAAAGGATTAAAAAATTCTAATATTTATATTCCAACAATGAAAACAGAAACGAGTATACCAATATTTAATGCAATATCTTTTGATAAAAATGAAATATTAAGTTCACAAAAAATTTTTGATGGTAATCAGTATTATTTAGTAAATATATGGGCCTCATGGTGTGCTCCTTGTAGGGATGAACACCTCTTCCTTATGAAATTAAGTAATAAAAAAAATATAGAAATAATTGGACTTAATTATAAAGACAAAAAAGGAAACGCTAGATCTTTTTTAAAAGAATTAGACAACCCTTATAAAAAAATTCTTTTAGACGAAGACGGAACTATTGCAATAGAATGGGGAGCATACGGAGTTCCCGAGTCTTTTTTGATACATAAAAATATGATTATAAAAAGGATTGTTGGGCCAATTGATGACACCTCATTTCAAAAAATAAAAGAGATTATTAAATGAAATTTTTGAAATATTTAATATTAATAATTTTTATAATTATTCTGAATCAAAATATTTCTTATGCTGAAAACTCACATACTAAAATTACCAAAAATTTAAGATGTTTGATTTGTCAAGGGCAGTCTGTGTATGATTCTGATTCTGAATTTGCTAATAGCCTAAAATTATTAGTAAAAAAGAAATTAGACGAAGGTAAAGATGAAAAACAAATTTATGAATTTTTAAAAAATAAGTACGGGAATTGGATTTTATATGATCCAGAATTTGACAAAAATACGTATTTTCTTTGGTTATTACCTATATTGATATTTATATTTGGTGGTGTGATAATATATAAATTATTTATTATAAAAAAAAACTAAGTATATTTTATACATGATATTAAAAAAAATTTATTTAATAAGTTTATTTTTATTTTTAGGCCTACCACTTTCGGCTGAGGAATTAAAAATAGATGAAAGCAATAATGAATTTAATGTGTACACTGGAATGTTTGATTTTAGTGATGATGGTAAGAGATCAACATTGATTGGATTTCAACATCAAAACGAAAATCTTAACAGAGATACATTTTTAGGGAATCTTTCACCAATAACAGGCGCAATGATTACAGCTGATAATGCAACATATTTTTACACAGGTGTACAAGCACATTATAAAATTGGATCATTAAATCTGACACCAAGTTTTACACCGGGATATTACAATGAGGGTAACGGAAAAGATCTTGGTCATGCTTTAGAATTTAAAAGTGAAGTTCAACTTTCTCTAGAATTGCCAAAAAATAGTCAGCTTGGTTTTTCCTATAATCATTTATCAAACGCAAGCTTAGGAGATAAAAATCCTGGGGCAAATAGTTATATGTTTAATTTTCTTAAAAAATTTTAAATTTACCTAATGAATTTAAAAAACTGTCACAATTTTAGTGATTTTCGAAAACTAGCCAAACAAAAATTACCGTCACCGATTTTTCATTATATTGACGGAGCTGCTGATGATGAAATTACTTATGCTAGAAACACAAGTGCTTTTGATGATGTAGATTTAGTGCCAAATGTTTTAAGAGGAGTAGAAAGTGTCGATTTATCAACTACAATTTTTGGTAAAAAACTTGACTTACCTTTTTATTTAGCGCCCACAGCTCTTCAAAGACTATTTCACTATGATGGTGAAAGAGCAGTTGGAAAAGCAGCTCAAAAATTTAATACAATGTTTGGTGTTTCAGCTTTAGCAACTGTAAGCGTAGAAGAAATATCATCTATGATACAAACTCCTAAAATGTTTCAATTTTATTTTCATAAAGATAGAGGCTTAAATGATTCTTGTTTAGAAAGAGCTAAAGCCGCTAAGTTTGATGTAATGGCTTTAACTGTTGATACAATAACAGGGGGTAATCGTGAAAGAGATTTAAGAACTGGTTTTACCTCGCCGCCTAAACTAACATTATCTAGCTTGTTTAGTTTTGCTGCAAAACCAATGTGGGGAATAAATTATCTAACAAAAGGAAAATTTGAACTGCCACACCTTCAAGATTACGTGCAAGAAGGTACAAACACAAATACTTCAATAGGAAATTATTTTTCTACTATGCTAGATCAATCAATGAATTGGAAGGATGCTGAAAAACTTTGTGCTCAATGGGGAGGTCACTTTGCATTAAAGGGAGTAATGAGTGTTGAAGATGCTAAAAGAGCAGTAGATATTGGATGCACTGGTATAATGGTTTCAAATCATGGAGGCAGACAGTTAGATGGTTCAAGATCACCATTTGATCAACTTGCGGAGATTGTTGATGCTGTTGGTGACAAGCTTGATGTGATTTGCGAAGGTGGTATTCATAGAGGAACACATATGCTCAAGGCATTGTCACTTGGAGCAAAAGCTTGTTCAGGAGGAAGACTTTATTTGTATGCTTTAGCTGCCGCAGGGCAGGCTGGAGTTGAGAGAGCTTTAGGTCAATACAAAGCTGAGCTCGAGAGAGGTATGAAATTAATGGGTTGTACAAAAATAAGCGATCTCAAAAGAAGCAATTTAAGATTTAGAAAATAATGAGTTTGAAAAATTGTCATAACTTTGATGATTTTAGAAAACTTGCGAAAAAAAAATTACCCTCACCAATTTTTCACTACATTGATGGTGGGGCAGACGATGAAACGACTTTAAGAAGAAATACAGATTCATTTAACGAATGTGATTTAGTTCCAAATATTTTAGCAAGCGTTGGCAAACCTGATTTATCAACTACTTTATTTGGTAGAAAAATCGGTATGCCTGTTTTTCTTTCCCCTGCAGCAATGCAAAAATTATATCATCCTGATGGAGACAACGCTTCAGCAAGGGCAGCAGAAAAATTTAACACTTTTTACAGTATGTCATCTATGGGAAATAACACTATTGAGGAGATATCAAATATTTCTAGTGGGCCAAAATTATTTCAGCTTTATGTTCACAAAGATAGATCCATTTCTGATGACTTAATAGACAGATCAAGAAGATCTGGTTTTGATGCTATGTGTTTAACAGTAGATACTTTAGTTGCGGGTAATAGAGAAAAAGATCATAGAACAGGATTTACCACTCCCCCAAAGCTTACTTTTCAAAGCTTAATGAGTTTTGTAATGCGTCCTAGATGGGTATTTAATTACTTAACTGGAAAAAAGTTTGAACTATCAAATGTAAAAAAAAAAACTGATATAGGAACAAATATTTCAAAATCTGTTATTGAATATATTAACGAACAGTATGATCCAGCAATGGGATGGAAGGATGCAGAGTATTGTGCAAAAAAATGGAACGGTCCTTTTGCACTTAAAGGGGTTATGTCTGTTGAAGATGCAAAAAGAGCTATTGATATTGGATGTACAGCAATAATGATATCAAATCATGGTGGTCGTCAATTAGATGGGTCCAGGTCACCTTTTGATCAAGTTAAAGCAATCTCAGATGCAGTAGGTGATAAATTAGAAATTATATTAGATGGAGGAGTAAGAAGAGGAACTCATGTGCTGAAAGCTCTAGCAGCAGGTGCAAAAGCCTGTAGTTTTGGTAAAATGTTCTTGTTCTCCTTAGCCGCAGGTGGTCAACAAGGTGTTGAGCATTTATTGCAAAATATGCGTGATGAGATAGATCGTAATATGGTTTTGATGGGATGTAAAAACTTGAAGGAATTAAATAGTTCAAAATTAATTTATAGAAAATAAATTCAATTACTTATAAAAACTAGATATAAAAAAAATAAATTTATCAACTGAATAAAAATATTAGGATCAATTATGAAATTAGCAAAAAATTTGGAAAATCTGGGAACAGAAACAGCATTCTCAGTTTTAGCAGAAGCAAAAAAGTTAGAAGCTAAAGGCAACCCAATGATTCACATGGGTTTAGGGCAGCCTGATTTTAAAACTCCTAAACATGTTGTGGAGGCTGCAAAAAAAGCTTTGGATGACGGTCATCATGGATATGTAATGTCCAATGGTATTCCTGAGTGCAGGCAGGCAGTAACACGATGGATTAAAAAGCGTTACAGCGTTGATATAGATTTTGAAAGAATTTTAATTATGCCAGGTGGAAAACCTACCATGAGTTATGCAATTCAATGTTTTGGTGAACCAGGAGCAGAAATTATTCACCCAACACCAGCTTTCCCCATTTATGAGTCTATGATAAATTATACAGGCTCAACATCTGTTCCGTATGATTTAACAGAGGATAAGGATCTAAAATTTAATGCAGATAAAATTCTTTCTTTAATAACTGATAAAACAAGATTGTTAATACTAATAAATCCAAACAATCCAACAGGAAGTTTTGTTGAAAAACCGGAGATTGATAAATTAGCCGAAGGTTTAAAAAAATATCCACATGTAACGATCCTGAGCGATGAAATTTATAGTAGACAAATTTTTGATGACAAAGAGATGCCAACATTTTTTAATTATCCAGAACTAAGAGAAAGATTAATTGTACTAGAGGGTTGGAGCAAAGCTTATTCTATGACGGGATGGAGATTAGGTTGGAGTTTTTGGCCTAAGGATTTAGTTCCCCATGTTAACAAACTTTTAATAAACAGCGTGTCATGTGTTAATGCTGCGGCTCAATTTGCTGGAATAGCTGCACTAGATGGCTCTGACGACTCAATACATGAAATGATGAAAAAATTTACTGAAAGAAGAAAGTTAATTCATGAGGGATTAAATAGCTTACCAGGTGTTGAATGTAGTTTGCCAGGAGGAGCTTTTTACGCATTTCCTAAAGTTATTGGAACAGGAATGACTGGAGCTGAATTTTGTAAAAAAGCAATGCATGAAGCAGGCGTGGCGATTGTTCCAGGAACAGCATTTGGCAAAACATGTAATGATTATGTAAGATTCAGTTTTGCTTGTTCACAAAAAAATATTTCTGATGCATTGGAAAATCTAAAAAAAATGCTCTCTAAATAAGCTGTATTTTTTAATAAATATTCATTAATATTCGAATATGAATGAACAGATCCAATCTGAGTTAAAGAAGATTTTTAATGGAAGATTTTCAACTTCAGAGTCTACTAGGGCTAATTATTCTAGAGGAGAAGATACCTACGACCCAATACTTTCACAAGCTGTAGTTTTTCCTGAAACTAATGAAGAAGTATCCAGAGCTTTATCATTGTGTAACAAACATAAAGTTCCGGTTGTTCCTTTTGGAACGGGGACCTCTTTAGAGGGAAATGTGGTTGGAAATGAAAAAGGTATAACCATTTCTTTAGAAAAAATGAATAAAATTTTAAGTGTAAACGTTGAGGATTTTGATTGCAGAGTTCAAGCCTGTGTAACGAAAGAACAACTTAATGATTACTTAAGAGAAGATGGAGTTTTTTTTCCAATTGACCCAGGTGCAAATGCAGCTATAGGCGGAATGGCATCTACCTCAGCGTCTGGAACTATGGCAGTTAGATACGGTACAATGAAAACTGTCATAACGGGTCTTACAGTTGTTCTACCAAATGGAGAAATAATTAACACCGGGGGAAGAACCAAAAAAACTTCAGCAGGATATAATCTTACTAATTTATTTATTGGGTCAGAGGGAACTTTAGGAATAATTACAGAGATTCAGTTAAGACTATCTCCTATACCCGACAGCATCATGAGTGCAGTTTGTCATTTTCCAAATTTGGAAAATGCAGTGCAAACTGCTCAACAAGTTATCCAATACGGTGTTCCAATAGCAAGAATTGAAATGCTTAATAAAGATCAGATGGAAATAAGTATCAATTACTCTAAATTAAAAAATGTAAAAGCATTACCTACATTGTTTTTTGAATTTCATGGATCTGAGGAGTCAAATAAAGAAAATATCAAAATCGTCGAAGAACTATCGAATGATAATAACGGAAGCTCATTTAAATGGGCAAAAGACCTTTCTGAAAGAAATAATTTATGGCAAGCGAGATGGGATGTCTACTATTCAGTTAAGGCTTTAATAGATAATGGAAGGGTTTATTCGACCGATGTGTGTCTGCCAATTTCAAAAATAACTGAGTGTGTCAATTACGCAGAAGAACAAACCAAAAAATTTGGATTAAGAGCACCAATGGTTGGTCATCTTGGAGATGGCAATTTTCATGTATTATTACCGTTTGATCCAACTAAAAAAGAAACTTATTTAAAAATCAGAAAATTTAATGACTTATTAATTAAAAAAGCACTTAAATTAAATGGAACCATAACCGGCGAACATGGAGTGGGTCTTCATAAAAAAGAATATCTTCTAGAACAACATCCGGATAATATTCCTATAATGAAATCAATTAAAAGAACTTTAGATCCAAATAGCATAATGAATCCTGGTAAAATTTTTGATTTAAATTAAACTTAAGATTATGAAAAAAATTTTAATTACTAGAAAATTAATTAAAGAGAGCGAAGACAAAGCATCTAAAACTTTCAATCCAACATTTAATAATAATGATGAGCTATACTCACAGTCTAAGATCATTGAAATGAGCAAAGGTTATGATGGAATTTTATCTTCACTGACAGAAAAACTAGATAAACAAACAATTGAAAAACTACCTGATACTATAAAAATTATTTCAAATTTTGCTGTTGGATTTGGAAATATTGATTTAGAGGCTGCAAAAAAGAGAGATATTGTTGTAACAAATACACCAGAAGTTTTATCTGATGCAACTGCAGAAATAGGAATATTATTAATACTTGGAGCATGCAGGAGAGCCTCAGAAGGTATTGAGTCTGCAAGACAAGGTGGGTGGAAATGGTCAGCAGATTATTTGATTGGTAAACAATTAACAGGAACTAGACTTGGTATTTTGGGCATGGGAAGAATAGGACAAAAAATTTCAAAAATTGCAAAATCTTTAGGCATGATTATTCATTATCATAATCGATCAAAACTAAGTGAAGAAAAAGAGCAAGGTGCAATTTATCATAAAAATATAAAAAGTCTTTTTTCAGTTTCAGATGTTCTATCTATTTGTTGTCCCGCAACAAAAGAAACGGAAAATTTAATCAATAAAGAGACTGTTGAGTTTTTTCCGAAAGGGGCTGTAATTACTAACGTTGCAAGAGGTGACATAGTAGATGATGATGCGTTAATTGATGCTTTAAATAGAAGAAAAATTTATGCAGTTGGTTTAGATGTTTATAAAAATGAACCAAATTTAAATCCTGGTTATTTTAAAATAAAATCAGCATTCATTTTACCCCACTTAGGAAGCGCAACTAAAGATACAAGAATTGCGATGGCAAATTTGGCAATAGATAATATTGATGAATTTTTTAAAACAGGAAATTGTAAAAATAAAGTAAATTAATTCTACTAAGGATTGTATTTATTTAACTTTGCGACATATACGCTTTATTTTAAGAAAGACTCTAATCTTATTCTGTGTTTAAATTATTTAGTTAATTAACTTTTATAGGAGTAACAATGACGAAAGAAAATAAATCATTGAAGATAAAAACATCTTCAAGACGTAAGTTCTTTAAAACTGCTGCTAAAGCTGGAGCTGTTGCTGCAGCTACTGTTGCAATGCCAAACATTGCAAGAGCAGACGGTCACGTAACATTAAAGATGCAAGCAGCTTGGCCTTCAGGCGCTAACATCTTTTTTGAAATGGCTGGAGATTACTGTAACATGGTAAAAGAAATGTCTGGAGGTACACTTACTATTGACCTTCAACCGGTTGGTGCAGTTGTAAAAACTTCAGAGATTGGAGCGGCGGTGAGTGATGGAAACCTTGATATGGGTCACTGGGTAACAGCATATTGGTATGGTAAAAATCCCGCGGCTTCACTTTTTGGTACTGGTCCTTCATACGGTATGTCATCCCAAGAAGTAATGGGATGGATGGAGTATGGTGGAGGAAGAAAACTATATAATGAAACACTTGCAAAAGTTGGATACGATTATATTGGATTCTTTCATATGCCTATGCCAGCACAACCATTTGGTTGGTTTAAAAAGAATGTAACAAAAGTATCTGATGTTAAAGGTATGAAGTATAGAACGGTTGGTTTAGCGACTAACGTTTTAACTGCTATGGGAATGGTCGTAAGACAATTACCAGGTGGTGAAATTCAACCAGCAATGAAAACTGGTTTAATTGATGCTGCTGAATTTAACAACCCAACATCGGATTCTCAGTTTGGAATGCAAGATGTATCTAAACACTATCACTTAGGTAGTTTCCACCAGTCTCAAGAAATGTTTGAGATACCGGTGAACAAGAAAAGATACAATAGCCTTTCACCTGCTCATCAAGCTATCTTGAAAAATGCCGCATACGCTGCAAACTCAGATAACTACTTTAAAGCTTTAGTTAGATATTCTGCTGACTTAGCTAAGTTGATGAACGAGCATAAGGTTAATGTGTACCAAACAGATGATGCAATTTTATCTGCACAACTAAAAGGCTGGGATAAAATAGTTGGTGAGTTTTCTGGGAAAGATCCTTTCTTTAAGAAAATTATCGACTCTCAAAAAGCATACGCTAAGAGAACAATGAAGTATCTGTTGATGAATCAACCGAACTACAAATTAGCTTATGAAAATGAGTTTGGTAAAATAGAAAAAGTTAAAATCTAATTAACTTTAAACAATTCAAAAAGAGGGGGTTTAAAAACCCCCTTTTTTTTTAGTTAATTTTAATATACTTTTAGATTTATGATGGAATCCTTCATAAGATTTGCTGATACTCTAAGCACCTCAATGGGAAAAGCTTTTTCGTGGTGCATCGTCATTTTAATGGGCGGTACAGTTTATGAAGTCATTATGGCTTATGCTTTTAATGCACCAACATTATGGAATTTTGATTTTAGTATGCAGATGTATGGAGCAATATTGATGATGTCAGGAGCATATTGTTTAGCCACAGAAGCACATGTGAGAGGTGATGTCATTTACAGGTTGTTTAGCCAAAAAACACAAGCATGGATTGACTTAGTTCTTTATTTTATTTTTTTCTTTCCAGGAGTAATTGCTTTAGCTTTTTATGGTTATGAATACGCAGCTCAAGCATGGAAGATAAAAGAAACAAGCTGGAGCAGTCCTGCACAAATTCAAATTTATATGGTTAAATCAATGATACCTGCAGCAGGTATTCTATTGATAATCCAAGGTATTAGTGAAGTATTTAGATCAATATTATGTATTCAATCTGGTCAATGGCCTGCAAGAATGGTTGTAGCAGAGGAAACAGAAAAAATTTTGATGAGAACATCTCAAGAGGAAGATAAATAAAATGCTGTTTAGTCTTACTAATCCTGAAGTGGCAATTTTAATGATGGGTGTATTTCTATTCGCAGTCTTATTAGGGTTTCCAATAGCATTTACTTTAATGGCCATGGGAATAGGTTTTGGTTATTATGCTTACTATGATCCAGTTTTGATGGATCATCTATTTGACAATAGAATATTTTCTTTATTTGTTAAAAATACTTACACTGTCATGGATAATAATGTGCTTACTGCAGTGCCTCTTTTTCTATTCATGGGATATTTGGTTGAAAGGGCTGGAATTGTAGCTAAGTTATTTTTTGCAATTAGACTAGCCGCGCACAGGTTACCAGCTTCAATGGCTGTGGCCGCATTAATAACTTGTACTCTATTCTCTACAGCAACAGGGATTATAGGTGCAGTGGTAACTTTAATGGGATTACTTGCATGGCCAGCTATGGTCAAAGCAGGATATGATAAAAAATTTGCATCAGGAATAATTTGTGCCGGTGGTTGTTTAGGAATTTTAATACCACCAAGTATTATGTTAATTGTTTACTCTGTGATTGCGCAATTATCACCTTTAAGATTATTTGCAGCTGCAATTTTTCCAGGATTAATGTTAGCAGGTTTATATATTGCATATGCAGTCACTAGGGCTTGGCTCAACCCATCAATAGCACCTAGGCCTCCTGCAGATGATATACCTCCACGAGCAGAAATTTTAAAAGAGGTATTAGTTTCTTTTGTACCTTTGTTTGGTCTGATAATGTTAGTTCTTGGAACAATTTTAGCCGGAATAGCAACTCCAGCTGAAGCTGCAGCAGCAGGAGCATTTGGAGCAATACTTTTGTCTTGGTTTTACAAAACTCTCAAATGGCAAAATTTTAAACAGTCAGTTTTTCTTACAGCCAAAACTACTGCTATGATTATGTGGTTATTTATTGGTTCATGGACCTTTTCATCTGTTTTTTCATACCTAGGCGGACATGAAGTATTTGAACATTTCTTTACATCGATAAATATTACAACTTGGCAATTTTTGGTAATAACTCAAATCATAATTTTTCTTTTAGGTTGGCCATTAGAATGGACTGAAATTTTAATTATATTTGTGCCAATATTTTTACCCCTTTTAGAAGTTTTTGATGTAAATCCATATTTCTTTGCAATGTTAATCGCTTTAAATTTGCAGACATCTTTTTTAACCCCACCAATGGCAATGTCGGCTTATTATTTAAAAGGAGTTCAAAAAGCAAACGTCGAATTATTAGAAATATTTAAAGGTATTATGCCATTCCTGGGTATCGTAATTTTTGGGATGTTTCTAATGTATATGTTCCCTGGAATTGCTTTATGGCTACCAGATGTATTATTTGCTGACTAAAAAAAATGATTGATATATTTTCACTTAGCGTTGAGGAAATGGCCTCAAAAATTAAAGATGGTCAATTAACTTCTGTTGAAATCTGTGAAAAATATATTGAAAGAATAAATAAATTTGAAAAAGATATTAAAGCATGGGCTCATTTTGATAAAAAAGTTTTGCTGGAAAAAGCTGCAGATTCGGATGAGCATAGAAGATCAGGTAAACCTGTAGGCCCATTACATGGAGTCCCTGTAGCTCTAAAAGATATTATTGGAACAGTGGATATGCCGACTGAATGTGGAACAGTAATAAGAAAGAGCAAATCTTATTCTCAAAATGCTGAGGTAGTTGAACTTTTAAATGCAGCTGGAGCAATTATAATGGGAAAGACAACCACATCTGAGTTGGCATTTCTTGGTCCACCGAAAACAACCAATCCTCACGATTATTCACGCACACCAGGAGGTTCATCAAGTGGCTCGGCGGCAACTGTCGCATCTCTAATGGCACCGCTTTCGATCGGATCTCAAACAGGAGGATCAGTAATTAGACCAGCTTCTTATTGTGGGGTTGTTGGCTATAAACCTAGCTATGGTTTGATTTCAAGAAATGGTGTTTTAAGAACATCTTATGCACTAGACCATATTGGTATGTTTGGAAGAACGGTTCAAGATGTTGCTTTGCTAGCAAAAGTTTTAATTAAAAAAGATCATCATGACCCAGCTACTATTTACTATTCGGCTGAAAATATTTTAGACGAAACAAAAAAAGGGCCAGCATATCAACCAAAGTTTATTTTTTATAAATCAGATTATTGGAAAATAATTGATAAAAAATCCAGAGAGTCATTTGAATACTTTATCAAGTCATTTAAAAATATTGAGGTATTTGATACTCCATCATATTTTAAAGATATTCATAAATATCATCAGATTATTCATGAAACGGATTTAGCTAATAATTTTGGGATCTATTATAAAAAATACAAAACCAAATTATCAAAATATATGCAAACAGCTATAGCCAAAGGCAATAAACATTCAGCTAAAGATTATGCTGAAGCAATTGATTTTAAAAAAAGAAGTTATGAATCTTACCAAGAAGTTTTTGAGGATTATCATGGAGTGTTATCACCCTCTAGTCCTGGTGTAGCATTAAAAGGTTTAAAGAGTACAGGAACTGCAGAATTCAATAAAGTGTGGTCTTATTTAGGAACACCTTGTATTTCTCTTCCATTGCTTGAAGGTGAAAATAATTTGCCGTTAGGGGTTCAGTTAATAGGTGATCGTTATGATGATCATAGATTTTTAGGGGTTGCTAATTGGTTAGAAAAGGAATGTAATAATTAAGATGCAAAAGTTTACAACATTTTTAGGTTCTTTACTTGCCATTGCTTTTTTAGTTGGCCTCGCAACTACATTGACTAGATCATCAATGATAGGATTTTTTGACGTATTACCTGTTTATATTTTAATGGGTATTGCAATTTTTATGATGGTTTATGAAGCCTTCTTCGATAAAAAATAGAAAATTTAGGAAGAGTTTACTGCAGTTTTTTTTAACCATCTTTTTTTTATATCTCCTAGTTTTAGTATTTTTATACTTTTACCAGCGAAATTTGCTTTATCATCCAAATGAAAATAATTATTCAGGGGATAGAATTTCAGTAGATATTAAAAAGGTTAAAATATTAACCTCAGACAATATTGAATTACTTGGATGGTATCATGAAAAAAATATTAAAGATTATAAAACTCTTGTTTATTTTCATGGTAATGCTGGATCTTTAGAAAACAGAATTCATAAACTCAACCATTTTCAAGACATGAATATTAATTTTTTAATTATAGCCTGGCGGGGATTTAGTGGTAACAGTGGAAAACCTACTGAAAAAGGTCTCTATGAAGATGGCAAAAGTGCAATTAATTGGTTGGCAAAAAAAGGGGTAGATGAAAAAAATCTTATTTTATATGGAGAGTCTTTAGGAACTGGTGTGGCCACACATTTAGCTCAAAATAAAAATTTTGCAGGTTTAATCTTAGAAACACCTTTTACCTCAATGGTAGACGCTGCGAAAACATTCTATCCCTATATCCCAGTAAATTTATTACTTAAAGATAAATTTGAAAATCATAAAAAAATTAAAAAAATAGATTCTCCAATTTTAGTTTTGCATGGAGAAATAGATCAAATAGTACCATTCACAATGGGTAAAAAAATTTATGAAATAGCAAATGAGCCAAAATATTCATACTTTACTAAATATGACAATCATATGATGGAATATGACGAAAAGTTAGTTTTAGCACTTAAATCATTTCTTAAAAGTTTAAATTAAGCCATATTCTAAACAAATATAACTCAAGATTATTTTCTAGATTTTAGTATGAGCAGAATATTCATATTAATTATCTTTTTTTTCTCGATAAATAAGATAGTGATTGCAAAAGATAATGGGTTTACTCCAGATAATCTCTTTCATATAGACCAAATGAATTCTCACAATAAAAATTTTTCTTTATATTTTAAGGGTAGAGAAAATTCAATTTTAGCAAGAGGTGAAACCGAAAATTATATTAACGATTACCCAAAGGATCTTTATATATACGATTATAAAACCAAAACATCATCTCCATTAATTTCATATGAATGGTTCCCATCTCACGCTAAATTT
>CABWYI010000016.1 GCA_902509725.1 uncultured Pelagibacteraceae bacterium
ATGTAGAAATAAACATTAATGTTGAGTCTGCTGAAAGCATTCAATAATTATACAACTTTTTCCCCAGCTTTTTTTTTAAATTTCTTAATTTAAAGTTTCATATAAACTTTGAAAATGGAGAATAACCTCAGTATCGTTCAAAATAATTATAAAGAATTACCTAACAATGTAGAAGCAGAACAAGCTGTTATTGGCTCTATACTAGTGACAAATGAAATTTTTGATGAAATAAATACTATAGTATCTAGTGTAAATTTTTATGACCCAATGCATCAAAAAATTTTTGGCGCTATTGAAAATTTAATTTACAAAGGACTGTTAGCCAATCCAATTACCTTGAAAAATTATTTTGAAGATGAGAAAGATGATATTAACGTTCCAGAGTATTTAGTAAAAATTACAAAATTTTCAACCTCTAAAAGACAAGCTACTGAGTATTCAAAAATTATTTATGACATGTTTGTAAGAAGAGAATTAATAAAAATTTCAGAACAGACAATTGACACAGCTAAATTAAATGATTTGAATACTAGTGGTCAAAATATAATTGAAAACTCTGAAAGATTATTATTCGACTTAGCTGAAAAAGGTTCTTTTAATTCATCTCTTGTAAAGTTTGATGAGGCCATGAAACAAACAATTGAAATGGCTTCAGCTGCTTACAAAAATGAAGAAGGTATAGTGGGTGTGCCAACTGGATTGAGGGACTTAGATGACAGATTGGGAGGTTTGCATCAGTCAGATTTAATAATAATTGCTGGCAGACCATCAATGGGAAAAACTGCATTGGCAACAAATATAGCTTTCAATGCGGCTCAAAAATTGCAAGATAGCGGAAAAAAATCATCCATAGCTTTTTTTTCATTAGAAATGTCATCAGAGCAACTATCGACTAGAATACTTGCTGAACAATCTAGGATAAAATCAAATGATATTAGAAGAGGAAGAATTTCAGACGAGCAATTTGACAAATTTATTGAGACGTCAAAAAATATTGCTGAATTACCTCTATATATTGATGAAACACCAGCTATTAGTATCGCTGCTATGAGTAATCGTGCCAGAAGAATAAAAAGGTTGTTTGGTCTTGATATGGTTGTGGTTGATTATATTCAGTTGATGAGGGGAACCTTCAACAATAAAGATGGTAGAGTTCAAGAAATTTCAGAGATTACCCAAGGTTTAAAAGCTATAGCGAAAGAACTTTCTGTTCCTGTTGTAGCTCTTTCTCAACTTTCTAGAGCTGTTGAACAGAGAGATGATAAAAAACCACTACTTGCAGATTTAAGGGAATCAGGATCAATTGAACAAGATGCAGATGTTGTAATGTTTGTTTATAGAGAAGCATACTACTTGGAGAGAAAAGAGCCAAGACCCGCTACCGTAGAGCATGCAGAATGGCAAGCAAAAATGAATGAAGTATCAAATTTAGCAGAAATTATTATTGGAAAACAAAGACATGGGCCAACTGGAAATGTAATGCTTGAGTTTGAGGCAATGTTTACTAAATTTAAAGATACTCAAACCAGCTAAATTCAAATATAAAAGAGTTTTATGTTCAGCCAGTTTTATCAAAATAAGATACTTAATAAACCTAGGTCTGTTTTCTTTATTTTGCTGCTTATTCTTTTAAGCTTTGGTTTTCATTCCAAAGATTTTAGATTGGATGCATCCTCAGAAACCTTACTTATTGAGGGAGATCCAGACCTTGAATATCTAAAAGAAATCTCACAAAGATATGGTTCTAAAGAATTTCTTATTTTAACTTATACACCTAATGATGGAATGGTTTCTGACACATCTATAAATAATCTTTTAAGTCTAAAATATAAAATTCAAAGTCTAGATTGGGTACATAGTGTAGTTACATTGCTCGATATTCCTTTATTAAATAGCTCTGATGCACCTTTGCAAGAACGTCTTCAAAATTTTAAAACACTTAAAGATGAGGGTGTTGATAGAGAAAGAGGTTTTAATGAAATATTGAGTAGTCCAGTTTTTAGAAAATTCGTCATAAGTGAAGATGGAAAAACAACTGGTATAATTGTTAATATTAAAAAAAACCAGAATTTAGAAGAGGTAACTAATAAATCAAATAAAGAAATAGAAATCTTAAAAGATCAAATAAAAAAACAGAATCATCTAAATATTCTACAAATAAGAGAGGTAATTAAGAGTTATGAGGATATTGGTAAAATACATTTAGGTGGAATACCAATGATTGCTGATGACATGATGACTTTTATTAAAAGTGATATAATAGTTTTTGGGATAGGTGTGCTTTTATTTATTATTGGAACACTATGGTTTGTTTTTCGAAAACTTATATGGATATTGGTACCTATTAGTAGTTGCTTTTTTTCAGTCGTAATAATGATGGGAGTTTTGGGTATCTTAGGATGGAAAGTAACTGTGATTTCCTCAAATTTTATTGCTTTAATGTTAATTTTAACAATGGCAATGAATATTCATATAAGTACTAGATTTTTACAGTTAAGAGAAGAATTTCCAGACAAAAATATTTTAGAATTAACATCTTTAACTACAAGTAAAATGTTTTGGCCAATTTTGTATACGGCTTTAACAACTATAATTGCATTTCTTTCTCTTATTTTTAGTGAAATTAAACCTATAATCGATTTTGGTTGGATGATGACTTTGGGATTAATCACTTCTTTTTTAATAACTTTCACATTATTGCCTTGTTTGATAAATTTTGTTCCAAAAGAAAATATTTCATTAAAAAAATATGATAATTCTATAATTACAAATTTTTTTGCTAAAATATCTAAAAGCTATAGCAATATAATATTTGTATTTACAGGATTAATTATAATACTCAGTATAGTTGGAATTAGTCGTCTTGAAGTTGAAAATAGTTTTATAAATTATTTTAGTAAAAAAACAGAGATTTATAAAGGAATGAAATTAATTGATGACAAGCTAGGAGGAACAACACCCCTCGAGGTCATTATAAAATTTCCTATGCAAGAAAAGGTAAAGTCTGATGGTGAAGATGAATTTGAAGACTGGGGTAGCGAAGATGAACAAAATGATAAAAAGTATTGGTTTACTAAAGATAAAATCGATAAAATTGCATCTGTTCATAATTATTTAGAAAGCTTACCTCAAGTTGGTAAAGTTTTATCTTTTTCATCAATTATTGATGTCGCTACAATGCTTAATAATAATAAACCTTTAGGATCTCTTGAGATGGGAGTTCTATACACAAAGATCCCTGAAACTATTAAAACAGAGATAATTGATCCCTATATTTCTATTGAAAACAATGAGGCAAGAATAAATCTTCGAATAATTGACTCTCAAGAAAATTTGAGAAGAAATGATTTAATAAATAAAATTAACCTTGATTTAAAAAATAGAATAGGTTTAAAAGAAGATGAATTTAAACTTGGCGGTGTTTTAATTTTATTTAATAATCTACTTCAAAGTCTTTTTAAATCGCAAATTCTTACCCTTGGTTTAGTAATGATTGGAATTTTTTTAATGTTTTTGATTCTTTTCAAAAACACAAAACTTTCTTTAATTGGGGTTGTTCCAAATTTCATTGCTGCTTTTTTCATTCTGGGAATTATTGGACTTCTTGGAATACCTTTGGATATGATGACAATTACTATAGCAGCAATTACAATTGGAATAGCTGTTGACAATAGTATTCACTACATTTACAGGTTTAAAGAGGAGTTTGAGACACTTAAAGATTACAACAAAACATTAGAATTATGTCATTCGACAGTAGGAAGAGCAATTTTAAATACTTCTATAACAATTATATTTGGTTTTTCAATTTTAGTTTTATCTAAATTTATCCCAACAATCTATTTTGGAATTTTTACTGGTCTGGCAATGTTATTAGCTATGGTTTTAGTTTTAACTTTATTGCCATCATTAATTTTGTTTATAAAACCATTTGGAAAATAATTTGAATGTTTGAGATTCTAGAGGAATTTTATAATTCAATATCTGCTATTGATTTAATATATTTAATCATTACCGCTCTCTCTTTAGTAAAATGTTATAGCAAAGGCTTTGTATTAAGTATAATTTCTATGGCAAAATGGTTATTGGCTTACATCATTACATTAATAATATTTCCAAAAATAAAACCTTATGTAAAAGACATTATAGATAATGAATACATTTTAGATATAGGATTAGGAATTATAATTTTTATTATCGTTATATTTTTAATTTTACTTATTAATAAAGGAATTAGTAAAGCTATAAAATATACTGGTCTTGGTAGTTTAGATGCTATTTTTGGATTCTTTTTTGGATTTATTAGATCTTACATAATCTCTGTTTGCTTATTTTCAGCTATACATATCGTTTATAATTATGATAAATGGCCTATAAATTTAGATAAATCATACATCTTCCCATATTTAGAAAAAGGTAGTAATTACTTATTAAAGGAATTTCCTAATGAAAAAACATATGAAGACTCTAAACAAAAAATTGAGGAACTTTAATCCTAAATTAAAGGAAGAGTGTGGAGTTTTCGGTATCAGTAATGCCAAAGATGCATCTGCATTGACTGCTTTAGGTTTGCATGCTCTACAACATCGTGGTCAAGAAGGTTGTGGTATTGTAACTTTTAATGGAAATCAATATTTTTCTGAAAAAAGATTTGGTTTAGTGGGAGATAATTTTAATAAAGAAAAAGTATTAAAAAATCTTCCTGGAGATTATGCTATTGGACATAATAGATATAGTACAACAGGTGAGAATACTTTAAGAAATATTCAACCTTTTTTTGCTGATACAAATGCAGGTGGTATTGGTGTAGCTCACAATGGTAATTTAACAAATTCAATTTCTTTAAGAAAAAAATTAGTAGAAGATGGAGCAATTTTTTACACAACATCCGACACAGAGACCATTGTTCAACTAATTGCAAAATCAAAAAGAATTAAAACAATTGATAAGGTTGTTGATGCTATTTTTCAAATTCAAGGTGGTTATGCATTAGTAATGCTAACGCAAACATCGCTTATTGGAGTTAGAGATCCATTTGGGATTAGACCATTGATAATCGGAAAACTTAAAAATAGCTTCGTTTTAGCTTCAGAAACTTGTGCACTAGATATAATAGGAGCTAAATTTGTTAGAGAAGTAGAAAATGGTGAAATTGTCTTAATAGAGAAAGATGAATTAAAAAGTATCAAGCCTTTCCCTATTAAAAAAGAAAGACCTTGCGTATTTGAATATATATATTTTGCAAGACCAGATAGCATTTTAAATGGAAAGACAGCATATGAGCATAGAAAAAATCTTGGTGCTGAGCTTGCAAAAGAAAATGATGTTGAAGCTGATATAATTGTTCCAGTTCCGGACTCTGGGAATGCTGCTGCCCTAGGTTTTGCCCAATATCTTGGAAAAAATTTCGAGTTGGGATTAATCAGGAATCATTATGTTGGAAGAACTTTTATAGAACCAAGTCAAAAAATAAGAAGCCTAGGTGTTAAATTAAAATTAAATGCTAATGAATCCACAATTAAAAATAAAAAGATTATACTAATTGACGACTCTTTAGTAAGAGGCACTACATCACATAAAATTGTAAAAATGCTTTATGATGCAGGGGCTAAAGAGGTACATGTTAAAATTGCTTGCCCTGAGATTAGGTATCCAGATTTTTATGGTGTAGATACACCTACAAAAAAAGAGCTACTTGCCGCAAACAAAACAAATGACGAAATTAATGAATATATAGGTGCTAAATCGCTTAGATTTTTATCTCTTGATGGTATGTACAGAGCCATAGGTTTTGAAAAAAGAAACGAGAGCTATCCTCAACTTACCGATCATTACTTTACAGGTGATTATCCAGTTAAACCTATAGACGAACTTGGAGATAACAAAGTTACACAACTTTCGCTTTTAAACACTGCGTCAAATAATTAATTATTTAATAACTAATGATCATTTCTAAAGAAAAAATTATTGAACATTTTAATTCAGGAATAAAGGAAACTAAAAATTTTAAAATTGGAATCGAGCATGAAAAATTCTTATTCAATAATAATAATAATAAAAGAATAGATTATTTAAAAATAAAAGAAATGTTTGCAGGTTTGCTAGAATTTGGCTGGAACCCAATTTTAGAAAAAGATAATATTATCGGGTTAAATAAGGGTGGTAAAAATATTACTCTTGAACCAGGAAACCAAATAGAATTATCAGGAGAAAAACTTAATAATATCCACGAAGCTTGTGCTGAGTCACAAGATTATTTATTTGAATTAAAACAAGCCACACATAAGCTAAATATCAAAATAGTAAGTGCTGGTTTTGACCCAATTTCAAAGCTTAGTGAAATACCGAATAATCCAAAAAAAAGATATAAACTGATGACCAAAGATATGCCATTAGGAGGTGAGTTGAGCTTAGATATGATGTATCGAACTTGTGGAACTCAATTAAATATTGATTACAATTCTGAAGAGGATTTTGTTAAAAAATTTAAGATCGTAAACTCTATTGTACCTATTTCAATAGCTTTTTTTGCAAACTCCTCAATTGTTGAAAAAAAAAATAGTAATTATTTATCTTATCGCTCAAAAGTTTGGCAAAATACTTCAAGAGGTGGCCTGCCAAAATTATTTTTAGAAAATTTAAATTTTGAGAAATATGCAGATTTTATAATGAATTTTCCAATTTTATTTATCCAAGACCAAGATAATTATTTTTCTGGAAAAAAATATCTATTCAAAGATTTTATGGACGGAAAAATTAATGAGATTAATAACCGATTTCCTGATGAAAATGATTTATCAATACACTTAAGCACAATATTTACTGAAAACAGATTAAAAAAATATATTGAGTTAAGATCAATGGATACTTGTGGTTGGGATTGCTTATGTGCTGGTCCTGCTTTTAACATTGGCATGCTATACGGAAACCTTGAAGAAGTTAATGAGCTAGTTTCTAAATGGGATAAAGATAAAATAATAAATGCTTATTTAGAAGCACCTAAAAAAGGATTTAACACTCAATTAATGGACAAAGATCTACTTTACTGGTCATCAGTTTTATTAGATTTATCTAGAAAAGGTCTAGAAAATAGAGATATTTTAAATAAACAAAAAAAAAATGAAACTTTATTTTTAGATCACTTGCAAAATGTGATTGATAATAAAACAACAAACGCAGATCATATGATCAGTAAATTTTCAAAAAATGAAGATTTAAGTGAATTATATGATAAATAAAATTGTAGCTATTCAAGGAAATCATCCTTCTAAACTCAATCTAGCAACAGATACAAGTATTTTTTTAGCCAATGAAATTCAAAGTAAAAAATATAAGATCTTTTATTATGAGCCTAAAAATCTGTCGATAATAAACTTTAAAGTAATAGCTAAAGGTTTTTTTATAAAGTTTAATTATAATAAAAAGAAATTTTTTAAAATATATAAAATTCAAAAATTAGATCTCTCGAAATGCAAATTCATATTAATAAGGCAAGATCCACCTTTTAATCTAGAATATATATCAACCACATATATTTTAGAGAAATTGAGTAATAAAGTAAAAATTATTAACAACCCAAGATCAATCAGAAATATTTCTGAGAAGCTTTATTCAACAAAATATCAAAAATATATGCCTAGTACTATTTTTACCCAAAACATAAGTGAAATTAAAAAATTTTTCAAACTTCACAAAAAGGTGATTTTAAAACCTATTCATAGTTTTAGTGGAAATGATATTTACCTATTGACTAAATTTAACTTAAAATTTATTAGAAATTTTATAAATAAACATGATCATATAATGTGTCAAAAATATTTACCTAAAATAAGCAAAGGTGATAAGAGAGTTTTTTTAATTAACGGTAAGGTTAGGGGTGTGATATCAAGAATTCCGAAAAAAGGATCTTTTTTAAGTAATATGAGTAAGGGTGCTAGACCAATAACTACTAATTTAACTAAAATCGAAAAAAAAATAGCAAATATAATTGCAAAAGATTTGAAAAAAGAGCAAATTTTTTTTGCCGGGATCGATTTTATTGATCAAAAACTCAATGGTGATATCAACGTAACATCGCCAACTGGATTAAAAACTCTCCATGATTTATCAAAACAAAATCTTGCAAAAATTTTTTGGAAAGAATTAAAAGCATGAATAGTTTAACTGATCAACAAAAAGGTTCTTTACTTGCGTTTGTTGCGGTTATGTTCATTACACCAGATTCTTTATTTATAAGACTTTCAAGTGTGGATACCTGGGGTTTAGTTTTTTATAGAGGAATGATTCCCTTTTTAACTGTTTTTTTTGTAATGCTTCTTATTTACAAATTAAATTTTTTTAAAATGCTATTCTCAAGCGGCTATCATGGTCTTATTTACATTGGCACATTTAGTATAACAAATATCACTTTTGTAGTTTCTATCCAGAATACTAATGTAGCCAATACTCTTGTCATGATAGCTACCGCTCCAATGTTATCAGCTATACTCAGTGCTTTATTTTTAAAGGAGCCTCCAGACAAAAAGACTTGGATTTCTATAATTATTACTTTTTTAGCTATAATTTATATTTTTTTCGATTCTATCAAGTTAGGTAATTTTTATGGCGATATACTTGGCTTTATTACCGCAATTGGTCTCGCCGTGGGAGCGGTAACGATAAGATCAGCTAAATCAAAAAATTTGGTTCCTGCTGCTGTAGTAGGTAAATTGTTTGTAGCAACTTTTGCTTTATTTTTTATTGATAGTTTTGTTTTAGAAAATAGAGATTTAATTATTGTACCTATAATGTGTATACTTTGTGTAGCAATTCCTTTTGTATTAGTAACTATCGCCCCAAGATTTATACCAGCGGCAGAAGTAAATCTATTTTTCCTATTAGAGACCATTATTGGACCAATATGGGTTTGGCTTATTATTAAGGAACAACCAAGTATAGAAACTCTTCAGGGGGGAGTAATAATTATTGCTACAATTGCAATTCACTCATTTCTAAAGCTTAAAAATTCTTAGACTTGTCACAATTAAGACTTGATTTAATAATACATCGCGAATACTTACGGCAGTTTTTATGAATAAAGTTTTAAAAAATTCTTGGGCACTATTTTTAGGAATGGGCTTCCTAATGATGGCTTATGGTTTTCAAGGATCTCTCCTAGGGGTAAGAGCTGTTCAAGAAGAATTCAGTCTAATGGCAACTGGTTTTATGATGTCAGGATATTTTGTTGGTTATTTTATAGGTGCAGCAACAATACCAGGTATTATATCGAGAGTTGGTCATATTAGAGTTTTTGCTGCTTTTGCATCTTTAGCATCACTTGTTATTTTAGTTCATTCAATATTAGTTAATCCATTTATTTGGTTTTTGCTGAGAGTATTAACTGGAATAAGTATGGTTTGCATTTATACAGTAGCTGAAAGTTGGTTGAACGATAGGTCAAGTAATAAAAATAGAGGTAGCGTACTCTCGATTTATATGGTTGTGCTTTATGGCTCCATGGGTATTGGTATGTTCTTGCTAAATTTTAGCTCTCCACAAAACTTTCAACCTTTCATCTTGGTATCAGTAATTACCTCTGCTGCATTGATACCAATTTTATTAACCAAAAAAAAACCACCAACATTCAAAAAGATTGAAGCCATGTCTTTAAAAAATTTATATGAAGCTTCTCCTTTTGGAATGGTAAGTTCATTTTTTTACGGTACAATTCAATCTGCTCTTTTTACATTATTAGCGGTTTACGCAACTTCAATGAATTTTACAATATTAGAAGTATCGATTGTAACTTTTCTTTTAGCAATTTCAGGTGCTGTCTCTCAATTTCCTATAGGTAAAATATCTGATTTTTATGATAGAAGAAAAGTAATAATATTTTCTACATTTGGAGCAGCTGCCTTTGCAATCTTAGCAATTATAGTTTCGAGACAAATGTATTTGCCGGATGGCCTCGCTACAAGTAAAACATGGTTCTATATTTTTTTGATACTTTTTTCATTTTGCAGCTTACCTATGTTTTCTTTAATTTTAGCTCATACAAATGATTACATTCCAAAAGAAAAATTTGTAGCAGCAGGAGCTGGATTACAATTTGTATTTGGTTTGGGAGCTATGAGTGGTCCATTTTTATGCTCAATTTTTATGGATCTAGTTGGCTCAAATGGTTTTTTCTTTTTTTTATTTTTCTTTCATTCTGTGATAGGACTATTTGGTATTTATAGAATGAAAGTAAGAAAAACAGTTGATAATCCCGACTCACAGTTTGTGGCTATGCCGCAAACAATTACACCTGCTGGAATTGAACTAAATCCTACGACCGAACCAATCGAGGAACCTATTAAAGAAGAGAATAAATATATCTAAATAATACTATCTATGTATTTAGACATTTTAGATAATACTTTTTTTTTTGATAGAACATCTGTTTTGATTATAATTGCATCTTTTACTTTTATTAATGGGCTATTCGCTCGACTTTTATCCATCTGAGTTCTTTTTTTTAATGATTTTTTAACTTCTTTTAATGGAATTTTTTTTTTTAAATCGAGCCATCTTCGATAACCAGCCACATTGATATTACATTTAAAGTAAAATGCTAAATCATATTTTGGTTTTTTTGATAAAATCTTACTTGCAATATCCCTACCCTCTACACAAATTTTATTATTTTTATGAATAATTTTTTTTTGAAAATCATTAACTATTTTTCTTACTCTTTTATTTTTTGCCAGAACAGCAACATGATTGCTTATTTCCTGTGAATGTAAATTTTGTTTAGCAATTTTATTATATGATGCGATCCTAAATTTTTTGTTTAAAAAAGAAATAATATTTTTTGGCTTATTTTTAATTATTAGCTTACTTCCATATCTATATAAAAGACCTGAATTAAGTAAAAATAAGTTATATTTTTTTGAAACTAGTTTCGCAGCTGTGCTCTTTCCACTTGCAGACTCCCCATCACAAGCAATTATTAATTTTTTAAGCTTTGCCATGTATGCTTAATAGAGCTAACAGTTGGTTAAATCAAAAAAAAATTAATTTTTTCAATTTTTTTTACTAATTTATCGCTTCTAGGTTGTACTCAAAATAGTCATATTATCGATATTAATTTTCAAAGGTAATTGTTGAACATAATTTAATAATTTGTTGAAATAAGTTTTTAAAAAAATGTCTAAAAAGAAAATTAAAACAAAAAGAAAAAATTCAAAACCAAAAAAAATAGGAGGACTATTTAATAAGGTTTTCGAAGAATTTAAAAAAAAACAAAAAAGCAACGAAAAAAAAGAAATTAAACTCAAAGAAGAAATAATCCGTAAAGAGTTAATTAAAATTAAAGCTAAAGATAAAGAGCAAAAATTTAAAGAAGAAGAGTATAAAAAAAAAGAAGAACAGATTAAAAAGAAAGATGATGAACTAAGAAAAAAAGATTTATATCTTACCCAAAAAGATGATGATTTAAGAATTAAAGAAAAAGAACAAAAAATTAAAGAAAAAGAATACCTAAATAAGAATGATACTTTAAAACTTAAAGAAGAGTCAATTAAAACTAAAGAAATTTCTCTAAAAGAAAAAGAGCAGGAATATATCAAGCTTCAAAAAGAACAAAAGAAAATAGAAAATGAGTTTAAGCTAAATAAAGAAATTTTAGTTAAGAGAGAACTAGATATTAAGATAAGAGAAGAGGAGCAAAGTAAAAAAGATTTTAAAGAAGTGAAGCGAAAACAAAAAGAACAAAAATTAAAAGATGAAAAAGATGCTTTACAAAAAGATTTAGAAGCTCAAAGAATAAAAGAATGGGAAGATAAATTTGATGAAGAACAAAGGCTCAAGCTAGAGTCGGAATTTCAAAAAGAGGAAAGACTTAAACAAAGAGAACAACTTAGAAGAGCTATTGAAGAGGAAAAAGATAAATCTCTTCAAGAAGAATTATTTTCTAGACTAGATGCTTTTGAAATAGATCAAAGGAAGAAAAATTAATTTATACTTTTATTAAATCATTAATTTTTATAATAGATGAATTTAGTATTTTACATCTAAGCCCACCTTTTCTTAAAAATTCTTTCAGAATATTTTCTTGATTTAAAATTTCATTCAAATGATTGCATGGTCTACATAAATCTATTCCATCTAATTCTATATCACCTACAAAAAACTTTTTTCCAACCAACTCATTCAATCTAATTCCTTTTGTAATCACATTTCTTCTAAAATTAACATAGGGTATGTTCAATCCATATTTAAGATTAAAGTAATCAATATTTTCTGACTCAATCAATGTAAATTGACTGAATGGATCATTAAATTCTCTGAAATGCCTATCTCCTACAATTCCCTTGTTTGCAATTACCTCAATAGAATTTACCTCTTCAATTTGTAAATTATTTTCAGATGCAATTCCCAATTTAAATACTTTAGACATTATTTACTCTAATATAATTTTATTATATTTTAAAGAAATGAACAAAGAAAATAAAATAAAATTATGGAAAATAATTCAACAAGCGGGTGATCATTTATTGGGACAACTTCCAAGTCATCCAAATCATCCAAAAGGAAGAAATCCTTATGCACATGTAGCTATATGTATTAAAGAAAAATTCAATGCAAGTTACAAAGATGTTCCAGATGAAAAATTTGATGAAGTAATTGAATATATCGAATTTTTAAAACAAAATCCTAACTAAGAAAAAAACTATACAAATATATTTATTGTTTTGGAAAATAATCCTTTAATGTTCCTTCTCTATATACATCTGCCGTACAACAATGAAGTCCTCCTCCAAATGCGTAGGCGTCTCTTAAATCCACAGGAATAACTTCCATCCCCAATTTATCCAATTGTTCTGCTTGATATATTTCACTTTTTTCAACACAAACAGTTTTAGGATCAAGTACTAAAACATTCATAGATAGCCAAACAGAAGAGTAACATAGTGCTGGTGGCTCATTGTGAGCTGGTTGTGCGCTATCGATGATTTTCCATCCATTATCCTCAAATAGCTTTCGTTGTTCTTTTGGTAACTTTCTTTGAGGATTATTTATAATTAATCCTTCTTTAATAGGAGTAAAAGTTGCATCAATATGTATTGGATATGGATCTCCTGGAAAATTCACAGAATGAACTCGATGATCTTTGTAATGTCTTTTTAACCAATCAATGCCTTTCAAGTTTGTAGTAAAACCATGTTGTACAACTAAATCTTTACCAAATCTTAAAACATCAGCTGCGTCAAATAATGGCTCCTCCTCTGTTGTTACAAAGTATTTTTTTTCAGTCCAGTCTAATCTTTTTTGCACACCAATTTTTTCTGATAGATAATCTTTACGATAATCAGCATCTGTAAGTCTTGGCTTAGGTGCTGACTCATGTCTCATGTTTGGGTCCAGATTATAATACTCTTTAAGTAATGGTCGATAACAAA
Source organism: uncultured Pelagibacteraceae bacterium (assembly GCA_902509725.1). The sequence continues at coordinate 13,422 of CABWYI010000016.1, forward strand.
GATACTCAAACCATCTGCACCTATAGCTCATTGTGGCTTCTAAAATTTCGTTTCCCACAGTTAAAAGCACATCTCTAGGGGGCATACAGCCAAACATAGTTTCCGCTTTCCAATCTGGAGTAGATGTTGCTTGATTAAAATTTATCGGAGTTGGCCTATCTACTTTAATGCCTCTTTTTTTTAGAATGTTTGAAAAATCATCTAAAAGTTGATTAGCTTTATCAATTGTATCTTTTGTTCTAGGTCCAAATTGACCTCTCATATCTGAGTCCTCAGGAACTTTTGCATCCAAAGCTGGCTCAGGAGCTGGTATACAAGTACCATCTGCTTTTCCAACAATCACATGTTTAAGTGGATCCCATTCATTCCAACTATTAACAACCATAGTGTTTTTTTTATTCATAAATTTTAGTTTTTAATAATATTATATTCAGGACCAAATGGAAATTTTGTAATATTTTCTACTCCATCTTTACCAATAACTAAAATATCATGCTCACGATATCCTCCGGCACCTGGTTTGCCTTCTGGGATCATTATCATTGGCTCCATTGAAATAACCATATTTTCCTTTAAAACAGTATCAATATCTTCTCTCAACTCTAAACCTGACTCCCTGCCATAAAAATGTGATAGAACTCCAAAGGAATGTCCATAGCCAAATGTTCTGTATTGTAAATATCCAAGATCAGCAAAAAGTTCATTTAATTCGTTGCAAATATCAGAGCATTTAACACCTGGTTTAATTAATTCTAATCCTCTTTTATGAACTTTTACATTTGCTTCCCATGCTTTAAGAGAAGCATCATCTACTGAATTTAAAAAAAGGGTCCTTTCAAGCGCCGTATAGTAACCTGATATCATTGGAAAAGCATTTAAAGATAAAATATCTCCAGATTTTAACTTTCTATTAGTTTTTGGATTATGAGCACCATCTGTATTTATTCCAGACTGAAACCAAACCCAAGTATCCATATACTCTGCATTAGGATAGGTTTTTGCAATCTCTCTCTCCATTCTATCTCTTCCTGAAATAGCTATTTCTAACTCTGTTGCATCTTCACTTATATTTTTGATAATTTCTTCACCACCTATATCTGCAATTCTTGCTCCATTTTTGATTATTGCTATTTCTTCTTTTGATTTTATCATTCTTAGTTTCATTAAATCTTTTGAAACATCTTTGAATAACGAAAAAGTGAAAATAGAATTAATCTTATCTTTCATTTCAATAGTAACATGATCGTTTTCTATACCTATGTTTTTTGGAGGATCATCTCTTCCTATTATTGAAACTATTGCTTTTAAAAAATTATCTCTTTTCCAATCTGTATATATTATATTTTCACAATGAGACCTTCGCCAAGGTTGGCTTGCATCGATATTAGCTGAAATAGTAAATATTTTATTTTTAGTAATTATACATCCATATGGTCTTCCAAAAGAACAGTAAATAAAACCTGTGTAATATGCAATATTATGCATAGATGTAAGAATTATCATATCCAAATTATTATTTTCCATTACATTACGTAAATTAAATACTCTTTGGTCGTATTCCTTTTTTGAAAAAGGTAGGCTGACTTTTTTACCGTTATTTAATAAAAAAAAATCAGGTCGTTCCATAATAAAAAAATTTAATTCAGAGCAATGTGTCTTTTATTCCATCTCATTATTAAACTGTAATAAATTAAAGAAATAAAAAGAAAAAATCCGCCAACTATAGTGTTAGTTGCTGGCACTTCGTTAATACCAAATAGAGGTAACCAAACCCAAAAAATACCACCAATTACCTCTGTTAAAGACAAAAGTGTTAATTCAGCTGCTTGTATAGCTTTTGATCCTATTGAATATAAAATCAATCCAAAACAGACCAATACTCCATGTAAAGAAAACATTGAGCTATTATAACTGGTAGAAAAAAAAGTTTGCTTTGTTATTAAAATAATTAAAGCTGCAAATATAAAACAAAATAGCCCTGCAATAGCGACAGTAGTAAATTTTGGGGTTTCTTTTCTCCATCTGAGTGTTACAGAAAATACTGAAAATCCTATTGATGAAGTTAATCCAAAAAGAAAACCTATTAGAGAGTTTTTTTCTGTATTTCCTATAGCCATTATTATAATTCCTATAGTAGCAATAGAAATTGAAACCCAGACATTTATGGAAATTTTTTCTTTAAGGAATAAAAATGCAAGTACTGCCGTAAAAAAAGGCATAGCAGCTAAACATAAAAGAGTGATAGCGGCGGACGTGTTTGTTATTGAATAAATAAAGGAAATCATAGCAATACCCAGACCTAATCCACCTATTAGTCCAGATCTTCCAACTCTTTTGTAATTTTTATAAAAATTCATGCCCTCTTCCAAATAAAGATAAATGTTTAAAATTATAAAAATTGTTAAACCACGACCAAAAATATATTGCCATGGCACCATATGGGGGTTGTCCATATACCTAACAACTAAAGGACCAAAAGACCACAAAATGCCAGCAAATAATACTATTGGAATTGCAATTTTTTCGTTTTTAAGATCGATCATAATGATTATTTAATTGTAATTAGTTTGAACTACAACAAAAATGAGATGGTTTATAAAAAAATTTTATTAGGGTTATTTGGAAAAAAACAATCAACTACATCACCTTTTTTAAAACTTGATTTTCCCGAAGGAAGCATCACCCATGCATTTGACTGAATAAAAGACCTAATTCTAAAAGACTCTTGACCTTTTAATATTTCAACATGAGCTTTACCATTTTTAGTTGTATAAATTTTACTTTTTACAAATTGAGTAAATTCTTTTTTTTTAACAAATCCATTCTTTAAAATTGCTTTAAATGAAATTTCTTCAGGCATATCTAATAAATTTTTTATATAAGGATAAACGAAAAAACGAAAGCAAGCTGAAGATGAAATTGGATTTCCTGGTAGCCCAAAAATAACTTTGTTTTTACCTTTTATTTTTGCAAATAAAACTGGTTTACCAGGCCTGATATAAACGCTCTTAAAATAATTGGATAATTCAAATTCTCTTATAACTTTTGGTATAAAATCAAATTTACCAGCAGATACAGCGCCAGAAGTTAAAATAATATCAATTTTAGAATTAAGAATCTTTTTAATCTTTGATTTAAATAAATTGCTGTGATTATCCCTTAAAATACCCCCATCTTTAAAATTAAAAAGAAAACTTTGATTTAAAGAATGAATATAATCATTATTAGAATTCCTCACTTGCCATTTATTAATTCTTTTTTTATTACTAATTTCATTTCCAGTCGAAAAAAATATGATATTTGGTAATTTTTTTACTTTTACTTTTGTAATACCAAGAGTCTTTAAAGCAAGTATATGATTTGATTGGATTATTGTCCCTTTTTTAATCAATAAATCATTTTTTTTATAGTCTGACCCTTTAAATCTTACGTGTGAGTACTTTCGTACTCGTTGATTTAGAATAATGTATTTAGGTTTATTCTTATTTGGGTAAAACTCTGCCTTTTCAATAGGTACAATTGCATCAAAAGATTTTGGTATAAGCCCACCTGTCATTATTTCTATGGTATTAAATTTTTTTATAGCCTTTTTAATTGGTTTATTCCCAGCAGCTATTGAACCAATAATTTTGAATTTTTTAGTAAATTTATTACTCAATTTTTTTGTCTCATTTGAATTGACTACAAAACCATCAAAGGCTGCATTATTTTCTGAGGGATAATAAGTTTTGACATAAATATTTTTTGCCACAACTCTGTTTAAACATCTGTTTGTATTTAAAAGCTCATTACCAATGTTTATTTTAGAATTTTTTAAAATTGATCTTGCTTTTTTATAATTAATCATAATTAAGAATTTTTTTTGCTTTTTCCAAGTCTGCTTTTGTATTTATATTAAAAAATGGATCTGGTTTTTTATAGTCAATATTTACTGTCTTTACACCAATTGAATTGGCCCAAATTTCTACTTTCCTCTCCCCTTTC
>CABWYI010000017.1 GCA_902509725.1 uncultured Pelagibacteraceae bacterium
AATAACAAAATATTTATTTGTATCAATGGATTTATTTGGGCCTACGGCATAAGACCACCAGCCCTCTTTTTTAGTAACAGGATTCAAACCAGTGACAAATTGATCACCAGTTAATGCATGACAAATCAAAATTGCATTATCTTTATTTTTATTTAGAGACCCATATGTTTCATATGCCAGGGGGTAGTCATTTATAATCTGACCACAATCAAGCTTCAGGGGCTTTTTAATAATTAACGTTTTTATATTTTCTTTTACATTCATAACAAGGGCCAAAATCTGAATTGGGAGAAAAAAACTTTTTTAGCGGTTTTTTTAAAGCGCCCGCAATTCATGTAAATCAGCGCATAAATTTTGTACAAGAAGTTATTTAGTATGTCAATTTTAAAAAAATATATGAACTAATACTATATGAAAAATTGTTATTTTATTTATAAAGAGACTAAAATTTAAAACATGACAACTATAAAATTTAAAAAACCTAATATTGAGGCTTACAAGCCTGGTAAATCAAGCGTTAGAAAAATCAAGAATATTATAAAACTTTCTGCAAATGAATCTGCGCTTGGATTCAGTCTAAGAGTTAAAAAAGTAATATCTAACAAGAACTTGAATTTTTTTAGATATCCCGATGGAAAATCCAAAGAATTAAGAAATCAGATTTCCAAGAAATTTAATTGCACTGAAGAAAAAATAATTTGTGGAGCTGGTTCTGATGAAGTTATTCAAATGCTATGTCAACTTTTGTTAAAACCAAATGATCAAGTAATTGTTCCACAATTTAGTTTTTTAATGTATCGAATATATGCAAAAATAGTTGGTGCGAATGTTATTTTTGCGAAAGAAAAAAAATTCAAAGTATCTGTATCAGAAATTTTAAAAAAAGTGACAAAAAAAACCAAAATTGTTTTTTTGGCTAATCCAAATAATCCAACTGCAACTTATTTAACTAAAATTGAATTAATTAACTTAAGAAAAAAATTAAGAAAAAATATTTTACTTGTAGTTGATGACGCTTATGCAGAATATATGAAAAATATTGATTACATGTCAGGCATAGACTTATTCAAAAATAAAGAAAATGTTTTTATTTTAAGAACATTTTCAAAAATTTATGGTTTATCATCTTTACGGATTGGTTGGGGGTATGGATCGAAAAAAATTATTGATGCCCTTAATGTTATCAAACCTCCATTTAATGTTAATGAGGTTGCACAAAAGGCAGCCGTAGAATCTCTTAAAGATAAAAAATTTATATCTAGATCAATAAAACATAATTTTTTTTATGCAACAAAATTGAAAGAATTTTTAAATAAGTATGATATTAGTTCTAACAAAGTTTCAGCTAATTTTTTATTATTGAATTTTACAAAATGTAAGTTTAAAGCCAAATATTTTTATGAAAAATTAAAAATGAAAGGAATTATTTTAAGATCTACTGAAGATGGTTATAAGATTAAAAATATGTTGCGATTAACTATAGGATCGAAAAAAGAAAATTTAAAATTTATGAAGGTAACAGAAAGTATATTTAGAAAATGAAAAATGTATTTATTGTAGGATGTGGATTGTTAGGATCTTCTTTAGTAAGAAGAATCTCAAAAAAAAAAGTTGCAAAAAAAATATTTATTTATGAAAAATCAAAATTAAACATTTCCAAAATAAAGGAATTAAAATTACCTGGTACAATTGTAAAATCATTAAAAGATGGTGTGATTAATTCAGATCTAATTATCTTTTGTGCTCCAATGAGCGAATATAAGAATATAATTTTAAAGATTAATAAATATTTAACTTCAAAACATATTATTACTGATATTGGTTCATCAAAACAAAGATCATTGGAAATAATTAAAAAAAATTTAAAAAAAAATACCTTTTGGATTTCAAGCCATCCTATTACCGGATCGGAAGTTAGTGGTCCAGAGCATGGTAAACAAGATTTGTTTGAAAATAAGTGGTGTATTTTGATCAAAGATAAAAAGACTAATTTAAAACATTTACAATCTTTAAATTCTTTCTGGAAAAAAATGGGATCAAAAATAGTTTTAATGAACTCAGAGAAACATGATAAAATTTTTTCAATTACAAGCCATCTACCACATTTAATTGCCTATAATTTAGTTAAATCAGCACAAGATTTTGAAAAAAAACAAAAATATGATTTAATAAAATACAGCGCTGGAGGTTTAAGAGATTTTTCAAGAATAGCAGCATCAAATGAAATAATGTGGAGAGATATTTTTTTTCATAATAAAACTAATGTTTCTAAAGCAATAGATTTATTTATTAAAAACCTAAATAATTTTAGAAAAGATATTATTTCAGAAAACAATAAATCAATTCTTAAAAAATTGTCTCAAACCAAAAAAGTTAGATCTAAAATTATTAGATTAAAACAAGATATAAATAAGCCTGATTTTGGTAGAGATTAATATTTTTTAACATTACTTATTTTTTTTACAGACAGTTTTGCGGTATCTTCTATTAATTTAATGGTAAGATTAGTTGGCATTACTAATACTTTTTTTCTTGGACCATACGCATGAATAAATTGAGATTTGCTGATGCATATGCCAACGTGGCCTTTCCAGAAAATTATATCACCTTTATTTAGCTTTTTCTTTAATTTTCTTTTACAAAACCTTATTTGATCCTTAGTATCTCTTGGAAAAAAAATTCTATTGTAATAAAAGTATATTTGAATTAATGCAGAACAATCAATTCCAATAGAAGTTTTTCCTCCCCACAGATATTTACTGCCTAAGAATAATTTAAAAACTTTAATAAAATTATTTTCATAATGATTAATTTTTTTGGTATCATTTATTTTTAACCATTTGTTTTTTTCAAATTCAATAAAATTTTTGTGACGTTTTTTAACACAAATTCCTGATGCGAAATAAAGAAAATTATTTGTTGATATAAATTTATTATCTTTTTTTCTATAAATTTTTGATTTTAACTTATAAATTTTATTTGTAGGTTCAAATTTTTGTCTAAATTTCTTCTTTTTAATGAAGCCTATATAATCGTCGTAATTATTTCTTATTTTATACCAATCTTTTTTTTTTTCGATAATTTTAAATTTTTCTCCGTATAAAATTTGAGAAATAACCTCCGATTTTGATGAAGGCTTTGAGTAGATATTTGCTACAGAGTAATTAAAAAAATTATTTTTCACTTAGTTGAATTTTATTTCTCATTATCCATAAAATAATTAAAGACGGAATTACCATTAGTGCGGTTAAAATAAAAAAGGTACCCCAATCACCATTAAGCCAGTCTACAAGAGCTCCAGATGATGATGCCAAAGTAGTTCTGCCAGCTGTTCCTATTGATGCTAAAAGTGCATATTGAGTTGCGGTGTAAGCTCTATCAACTAAAAGTGAGATAAAAGCTACAAAAGCTACAGTCGCAAATGCAGCTGCTATATCGTCAAAAATAACTGCGACAGCAAACAGAAGTTCAGATTTATCACTCCACGCTAATACACTAAAAAGTAAATTGGTACTTGCCATTATAATACCTGCTAAAAACATTGCTTTTAATACTCCAGATCTAATTACAAAAAGACCCCCTAAAAGAGTAAAAATTACAGTTGTAACCCAACCTAAAGATTTGGAGTAAATTGCAATATCTGATTTACTAAAGCCTATTTCTTTATAAAAAATAATAGACATTCTACCTAAAAAAGCTTCGCCTACTTTAAACAAAAAAACAAATCCTAAAATCCCAATCGCGATAGAAAAACCATTTTTTTTAAAAAAACTTACTATTGGGCCACATACAGTCCCGCCAATCCATGAAAATGTTTTTGTTAATAGGTTTAATTTATTAAATTTATTTGAAATTAATTCATCATTTTCTTTTTGTTTTTTATATCTATTAGAGTCATCTGTTTCATTCACAAACATTAAACCGATATTCATTAAGATAATTAGAATACCCAGAATTAAAAAAGTAAGTTGCCAATAATTTTCATATCCACGATTTTGTAAAAATTCAGCAGAAAAAAGAGATAATACACCTCCCAATTTATAACCTGACCACCAACCAACTACTGCCATAGCTGCTCCTGCAGCCATAGATTTACCTTCATTTTCTCCAATTTGCTCAATCCTTAAAGCATCAACAGTAATATCTTGAGTAGCTGATGCAATAGCAATTATTAAACCCACTGTGATAACTAATGCCAAATTTTCTGTTGGATTCATTATACTCCACAAAATAAGTGACATTAAAATTGTTAATTGCATTAAAATTATCCATGCTCTTCTGTGTCCAACTTTTTTTGTTAAAAATGGCACCTGTACTCTGTCAACTAATGGTGCCCAAAGATAATTAAATGCATATACTCCAAAAATGAGCCCAGCCCATCCAATAGTTGATCTGCTTAATCCATCCTCTTTCAACCACAAACTAAGACTGCTACCAATCAATACCCATGGAAAACCAGATATTGATCCTAACAATAAAATTTTGAACATTCTTTTATCAAGATAAATTGAGAATGTTTCTGAGAGAGATTGTTTTTTTATTTCAATCATTCTTAGTTTCTCCAAAAGGAAGGTAAAAACAATACTAATATAGCAAATAATTCAAGTCTACCTAAAATCATTCCTAGAGATAAAATCCATTTAGAAAGATCAGGTAATGAAGAAAAGTTTCCATTAGGTCCAATAATAGATCCCAATCCAGGACCAACATTAGAGATAGAAGTAGCAGCTCCAGAAATGGCAGTAATAAAATTTAAACCAGTTAATGAGAGTAATGCGGTTATTATAAAAAAAATAACTAAATATAAATAAATAAATGAAATTATTGATGCAACGAATTTATTATCAACTGGATTTTGGTCATACTTTAATACAAATATTCCCCTTGGGTAAATTACTTTTTTTAATTGATTTACAATAAAAGAATACAATATTTGAATTCTAAATATTTTTATTCCACATGTAGTTGATCCGGCACAACCACCAATAAACATTAATCCTAAAAATAAAATTAATGGGAAACCACCCCAATTATCAAATTGTCCATTAACATAACCTGTTCCAGTTAAGATCGAAATGATATTAAAAAAAACAGTTCTAAAATTTAATTGAATTGAATCATGAATAATTAAATAAGATGATATTATTAGAATACTAAATACTATAATTTTTAAAAAAGTTTTAATTTGAACATCTGTAAAAAAGATCTTTTTATCACCATTCAAAAATTTTATGTAAGCTATAAAAGGTAAACTTCCTAATATAATAAAAATCATAGCAGAAATTTCTATAGCGAAACTATCAAAATATCCTATTGACTCATTATAATTTGAGAAACCTCCCGTAGCAATCGTTGTCATTGAATGCGTTAGGCTATCAAAAAAATTCATTCCAAGAAATTTATAAGAAATTGCACAAAGTAGAGTTAAACCAGAATAAATATAAATTAATCTTAAGGCAATTTCTTTAGATTTAGGGAGAATTTTTTCTGAAGAGTCATTATTTGAAATTTTAAAAAGTTGCATACCTCCAACGTTCATTATTGGCATGAGTGTAATAGCCATAACGATTATACCAATTCCACCTAACCACTGAAGTAAAGCTCTCCACAATAAAATACCTTTTGGCATACTTTCTAAATTTGAAATGATTGTAGAGCCAGTAGTTGTGATTCCAGACATACTTTCAAAAAAAGCATTTGTAAAAGAAAACTCAAGATTAGAAAAAATAAAGGGGAGTGAACTGAAAATTGCAATACTTAACCAAGATAAAGAAGTTAATAAAAAAGCTTGCTGTAAATTTAATTTTTTATTGTGATCTAAATTTGATAAAAAAAATAGAGTTCCAAAAATAATCGTCACAATTGATGCACCAAAAAATGAAGAATCAATTTCATTATAATAAAATTGTGCAATTATTGGGATCAACATAAAAATCCCAAGAATTATTTGAAGAATTCCTAAAGTAAAAAAAACAGTTTTATAATTAGACATTTTGAAAGGACATTATTTTATGGTAAATAAATTTCAACTCTATAAGAATTAGTTAAATCGTTAATTTGAGATATTATTTGAATTATTCATGATCAAAAAAGAGAATTTGGACAAAACAAATGCATGGCCTTTTGTTGAAGCAAAAAAAATGCTTCGAGAAAGAAAATCAATTATTGAAAAAAAAGGAAAAATAACCCTGCAAACTGGATATGGTCCAAGTGGCTTGCCACATATAGGAACTTTTGGAGAAGTTGCTCGAACATCAATGATGGTCAATGCTCTAAATAAGTTGACTGATCTTCCAACAGAAATAATTACATTTTCAGATGATATGGATGGATTAAGAAAGGTTCCAGACAATATACCACAAAAAAAGTTATTAGAGGAAAATCTACACAAACCATTAACACAAGTTCCTGATCCTTTTAATAAATTTTCTAGTTTTGGTGAACATAATAATGAAATGTTAAAAAATTTTTTAAATAATTTTAATTTTAAATATACTTTTAAAAGCTCTACTAATCTTTATAAGTCAGGTTTTTTTAATTCATCCCTTCAAAAAATTTTAGAAAATTATGATGGAATAATGAATATTATATTACCAACACTTGGTAAGGAACGTCAAAAAACTTATAGTCCATTCTTACCTATATGTCCTGAAACTGGACATGTTTTAGAAATACCCGTCAAAAGTATTAACAAAGATGAATCAAATATAATTTTTGATAATAAAGGTAAAGATCTTAAAACAAATATTTTAGATGGGAATTGTAAATTACAGTGGAAAGTTGACTGGGCAATGAGGTGGTATTCATTAGATGTTGATTTTGAAATGTATGGAAAAGATCTTATTGAAAGTGCAATTCTTTCAACAAAAATAATCAAGCTTATTGGTAAAACAAACCCATCTGGATTTGCCTACGAGCTATTCTTAGATGAAAAAGGAGAAAAAATTTCAAAATCAAAAGGAAATGGAATAACGATAGACCAATGGCTACAATATGCTTCACCAGAAAGTCTATCATTATATATGTATCAAAATCCAAAAAGAGCAAAAAAACTTTATAAAGAAATAGTCCCCAAAGCTGTCGATGAATATTTGGATTTTATCGAAAAAGCAAAAAGTCAAGATGAATTACAACTCCTTATGAATCCTGTTTGGCATGTTCACAATAGCGAGATTCCAAAAGAAAATATGATTATGACTTTTTCAATGCTTCTTAATCTTGTGGAAACAAGTAATGCAGATAATAAAGATCTTTTATGGAAATTTGTTAAAAAATATAAGACCGATATATCCGAAAAAGATCATCCTATTTTTGACAAGTTAGTTGGGTATGCAATTAAATATTTTAATGATGTTATTAGATTGGAGAAAAAATATAAGAAACCAAACAATAATGAGAAGATGGCTCTAGAAGCTTTAATAAAAACTTTAGAAAAGTGTAATGACAAAATGACACCGGAGGATATTCAAACTTTAATTTATTCAACTGGAAAAGAAAATGGCTATTCAGATAACCTTAGAGATTGGTTTAAATTGATTTATGAGGTTGTATTTGGGGATGAAAATGGTCCTCGAATGGGTTTTTTTATAAGTTTTTTTGGTGTTCAAGAAACGAAAGATCTTATATTAAATAAAATTAAATAATGTTTTCAAATTTAAGATCTTTAATTTTTAAATTAGATCCTGAGATAGCTCATAATTTAGCCATAAAATCATTAAAATTAAATTTTGTTCCTAATGTTTTAGACGTTGATAAGAATAATCCTTTATTTAAAACAAAATTATTCAATATAGATTTAGAAAATCCAATTGGTATGGCCGCAGGTTTTGATAAGAATGCCGAAGTATATAATTCATTGTTTAAATTAGGTTTTGGTTTTGTTGAAGTTGGTACTATCACACCACTTAAACAGTATGGAAATCCTAAGCCTAGAGTGTTTAGATTAATCGAAGATGAGGCTTTAATAAATAGACTTGGATTTAATAATTATGGTTCTAAAAATGTTGTCGATAGGATTAAATCTAATAAACAAATTGGCTTACTTGGAATTAATATAGGACCAAACAAAGACTCAGATAATAGACTTGAAGATTATTTACATTGTTTTAAAATTTTTCACGATGTTGCTGATTATATTACAATAAATATTTCTTCGCCAAATACTGAGGATTTAAGAAGTTTTCATGATCAAAAAAAATTAAATCAATTATTAGAGGGCATTGATAAAGAAAAAAAATATTTAGGTTCAAAAATTCCAATAGCTGTAAAAGTATCACCAGATATAGATGATCAAGAAATAAAAAAAATTACGGAAGTTCTTTTAAGCAATAATATTGAGGCTGTTATAATCTCTAATACATCAGACTCTTCTAGAGATAGTTTGAATAATATTCAGAAGCATCAAAAAGGAGGCTTATCAGGGAAACCAATAAAAGAAAAATCTACAAAATTGATAAATAAATTTTATAAACTTTTAAATGGAAAAATTAAGATAATTGGTTGTGGTGGAGTAGATTCTGGAAAAAGTGCTTATGAAAAATTTTTAGCTGGTGCTAATTATGTTCAACTTTATACAGGAATGGTTTTTAGAGGGCCTAACGTCGTTAATATGATAAAAAAAGAGCTTAAAGAATTATTATTAGTTGATGGTGTAAAAAATTTCGCAGAAATTATAGGAAAAAAATAATACCTGAAATCTTATAAACTTGACGAGATCAGTATCTATCCTTATATAGACGATATTATTATGTCAAAAAAATGTGAACTTACTGGAAAAAATCCAATGAAAGGTCATAACGTTAGTCACGCTAACAATAAGACAAAAAGAAGATTCTTACCTAACTTAAAAAAAGTAAAATTTACTAGCGAGCTTTTAAATAGAAGTTTAAAATTAACAGTTAGTAATGCAGGGGTTAGATCTGTTGATAAAAAAGGTAGCTTTGATGAGTTCCTAAAGACTGTGAAGAATAAAAATTTATCCCCTAGACTAAAGAAACTAAAAAAAACAATATTAATTAAATCTCCATTTCAAAAAAAAGCAGTTCAATCTAAAAGTGCTTAATGAATAAATTATTTTTTTTACTCTCGTTAATTATGGGAGTTGTTGTTTTAGCCTCAAATTATCTAGTTCAGTTTCCAATTAAATATTACGGTTTACAAGAAATATTAACTTACGGAGCATTTAGCTATCCTATAGCTTTTTTAATTACCGATTTAGCAAATAGATCTTACGGTAAACTAATAGCAAGAAATATAGTTTATATTGGTTTTATAATAGGTATTAGTTTTACTTTCTTATTTTCAACAAATTTTGCAGATTTGATTTCTATTAGAATAGCCATCGGTTCAGGAACTGCTTTTTTAGTAGCTCAATTATTAGATGTTCAAATCTTTGATAAGCTTAGGAAAAAAGATTGGTTTATTGCACCACTTACCTCCTCAATTATTGGATCAACAGTTGATACTTTTTTATTTTTTTCAATTTCTTTTTATGCGACTGGAGTGCCTTGGATTACTCTTTCATTGGGCGATCTAGCTGTCAAAATTTTAGTAGCACTTATAATGTTAATTCCTTTTAGATTACTTCTAAAAACCTTTAAACCAGTCTAAATTTAATAAAGATACTTATAAGAAAGTATTTTATAGGCCAATTTTGCAACTAGAAAATTATAAGAGTTAAAACCTTTTATAGGTGCAAGTTCATTAATATCTGCGCCAACTATATTAGAATTTTTTGCTGCAATTTTAATTATATCTAATGTTTCATCCCAAAGTAATCCACCAGGTTCTGGTGTTCCTGTTGCCGGCATTATACTTAAGTCTAATCCATCTACATCAAATGTTAAGTATACAGTCTTATTTTTTATAAGTTTTTTAAATTTTTGTAAGTTCCATTTAGCTTTATCTTTTGCCCAAAAAATATCAATTCTGGATTTATTTTTTTGCAGATAAGGTATCTCACTTTTTGAGATATTTCTTATTCCAAAAGAAATTAGAGATATATTTTTGTAATCTAAACATCTTCTTATAGCTGAAGCATGAGAAAATTTTTCTCCATTGTAACTATCTCTTAAATCAGCGTGAGCATCAAAATGTAAAAGACAAATATTTTTATGTCTCTTTACAAAAGGCTCTATACATCCTGGTGTTATGGAATGCTCTCCCCCAAATGTCATAGGAAAAAGTTTTTTATCTAAGATTTCTTTATTTACACTAGAAATCTTTTTGAGGGCCTTATTGATATTTTTATCAATTTTAAAAGGTTTTAAAGTTTTTATACCTATTCTTTTATAAGGCTCACAATTAAGCTCTTCATCATATAATTCAACTTGATGTGATGCTTTAATTATTTCTCTTGGACCATTTTTAGTGCCACCACCATAACTAACAGTTTTTTCTAAACCAAACGGGACAATTACAACTTTTTCTTTAAAATTAAATTTATTATCAATTCCTAAAAAACCATCTTTATTTGATAAATATTGCAATTTTTTATCCAAAAATTTTTGAAAAGTTTTTTCTATCTCTGTTTTTCCATGAAGCCTTATGATAAGCATCACTCGCAATTAAAGGCAGCACGCTTGTTGCTTCTGCAAATACCATCTGTTCCTTTGTAACGTCAACTTTACCCCAAGAACTTGCTTCTTTTAAAGTTGAGCTACTACAAGCACCATCCCTAGAATCTGCTACGGTTATTTGTATAGCATATTTGTGCATATCAACTTCTTTACCTAAAAGTTCAGCACATATTACCGTATCTTGTATAAAATTTTTTGGAACACCTCCTCCTATCATAAATAATCCTGAACCCTTAGATTGAATTTTAATTTCAGTTAATTCTCTAAATTCCCTGATGGAGTCTATCATCATATGTTTTTTTGGATTTTTCTCCTGATGAATTACTAATCCAAAGCCAGCACTTGAGTCTGTGAACGCTGGACAAAAAATTGGAACATTGTTGTCATATGCTGTTTCAATTAATGAGTCTTTTTTTACTGAATTTTTTTTCAAATATTTACCCATTTCTTGGATAAACTCTCTAGATGTATAGCTCCGCGGCTCCAAGTTATCGGCTATTTCACAAATTTTCTTGTCGCAAATTTGCAACTCATCTTCATCAATATAAGTATCATAAATTCTATCAATATAATTTTTTCTAAGTTCAGCATCATCCTGAAATTGAGAACCTTGATAATGTTTAAAACCTAAGGCTTCAAAAAAATCCATATCTATAATTGATGCTCCGGTAGCAACAATGGCATCTACCATATTGTATTTTACTAAATCTTTGTAAATATTCATACAGCCAGCAGCAGAGGTTGAACCTGCTAATGTTAGAAAAATTGTACAATCTTTGTCTTTTAACATTTCATTATATATATTTGCTGCATTTGCTGTCTCTCTAGAGACAAATGACATTTTTTCCATAGATGAAATAATTTTTCTTGAGTCAAAAGAAGTTATATCAATATGTTCTACTGGATTTTTTAGAAAATCTTTTTTACTGTTGTGACCTAAATTTTTGTTATCTGACATTAAGCAACCAAAGTAGCTTTATTAATGTCTTTACCATAAAGTGTCATTATTGGGCTATCTTCAACTTCATAAATTTCATCAGAATAGAAACCATTAAATTGAGTTCTAAATGTTAGTCCATAGGATCCTAATTGACCAAGTTCAATGTAATCATTTTCTTTTATATTATTTGGGAGAAGAAAAGGACCTTTCATATAATCCATACTATCACAGGTTGGACCATAGAAATCAAATGCAGTTAGTTTTTTTGAGATAATTTTATTAGAGCTATCTTTGATCATCTTCGATGGAAAAACTATATTAGGAGTTCCTGCGTCAAAAAGCGTGCCATAAGTTCCATCGTTAATATAAAGTTTTTGTTTTTTTCTTAAATTCACTCTAACAATTGTTGAGCCACTTTCAGCAACTAGAGCTCTTCCAGGCTCACAAATAATTTCTGTTTGGTTGTCTATTTTCAAATTTTCTAAGCTTTTTTTAATTTCATTAAAATAATTATCTAAAGATTGTGGAATAAGATCTGGATATATAGTTGGAAATCCTCCGCCAACATTAATATAGTTTGGAATAATTTTTGTTTTTTTAATTATATTCCCGATTTCAGTAATACCTTTAGCATAAGAAATTGGGTGCATACATTGCGAACCAACATGAAAACTTAAGCCAATTTTATTTGAATGTTGTTTTGCTAATCTTAAAAGACCAGCAGCCTCAGAATTTAAAGCACCAAATTTTTTCGATAAATCTATCTCAGCATGTTCATTTGAAACTGAAACCCTTACAAACAACTCAAGATCTTTAGCATTTCCCGTGCTTTCAATAATTTTGATAAATTCTTCTTTTGTGTCTAGTGCGAACGTTTTTATCCCATACTTAAAATATGCTTCGCCAATACTCTCTCGGCTTTTTACTGTATGCATATAAGAACATTTGGCTGTTTCACTAAATTTCCTTACTGCTTTAATTTCTTCAATTGAAGCAACATCAAATTGATTGATTCCACTTTTGATTAAAGTTTTAATAACTTCAGGATGTGGATTAGTTTTTACTGCAAATAAAATTTTACCGGGAAATTTTTTTTGAAAAAATTCGGATGCAGAAAGAATTGAATTCTTTCTGATGCAATAAACTGGCTTATCAGGTCTCAGTTGTTTTACTAGTTCTACAACTGACTTAAATTTTTGCATTTTTAATGCCCCCCAAAAAAAATTTAACAAAAAAAAGTCTTTTAAAATTTAAAAAACTTTCATGAATCGAGCAATTAATTCAATACTTAATCAAAGTAAAGGAAATAATTACCTATTGAAATGTGGAAAAAAACTACCATATAAATGTCATGAAAAACGAAGCCACAATTCAAAATTTAGCTGATTTTGACAACAAAAGTCTACTGATTGTAGACGACGATAACCCTTTTAGAGAAAGATTGGCCAGAGCCATGGAGAAGAAGGGATTTGATGTTATTCAAGCTGAAGGTGTGCAAAAGGGCATCGATTCGGTTAAACAAAAGAAACCTGGCTTTGCTGTAGTAGATTTAAGATTGGGTGATGGTAATGGATTAGAGGTAGTTAAAGAAATACAATTATCTAACTCATCAAGCAGAATCATAATGCTTACTGGATATGGAAATATTCCAACAGCCGTGGCAGCAATAAAAGAGGGAGCAATCGATTATTTAGCAAAACCTGCTGATGCTGATGACGTAGAGAAAGCTTTGCTAGCAGACCCATTAAAAAAAGCAGCTCCACCAGAAAATCCTATGTCAGCTGATAGGGTTAAATGGGAACATATTCATAGAGTTTTTGAGTTATGCAATAGGAATGTATCTGAAACTGCAAGAAGATTAAAAATGCACAGAAGAACTCTTCAAAGAATTTTATCTAAAAGATCTCCTAAATAAACTTTCTGAATTTAAAAATTTTCTTAGATATAATTGTCAGTAAACAAATTTTAATAATCTCAGCTAATAAAAAAGGTATTACACCTAATTCAATTATCGGTTTGTCCCAACCTATAAGTGTGCCTAACCACAAAATACCCAAAAGATAAATCGTTGATGTTGAAAATATTAACTTTGAAAATATAAGCATATAGTTGTCATCTTCAGTAATCAGAGATGCAATAAAGCAAGCGGGAAGAAATCCAATTAAATACCCCATAGTTGGACCGGTAAAGTATACTAAACCCACTCCTTTCTCTGGAGAATTCGAAAAAACTGGAAAACCAAGAATACCTTCAAGCAAATATAAACCAACTGTAGCTAAGGCAACTTTATATCCTAAACTTAATCCTAAAAATAGAACAACAAATGTCTGCATTGTCATTGGGACAGGATAAAAAGGTATTTTCACTTTCGCAGAAACTGCTAAAATTAATGAGCCTATAAAAATTACAAGTAGTGATTTAATTATTTTTGTTTGAGAATTTTGCTTTATAAGTTCCATAAAAAATAATACTCTTATTTTAATCTTTAATCTATATTTATTTATAATGAGTAAAATTCAAAATACAGATCATTTTTATCTAATCGACGGATCGGGTTATATTTTTAGAGCTTACTATGCTTTACCTCCGTTAACACGCAAAAGTGATGGACTTCCAACAGGAGCTGTAAGTGGTTTTTGTAGTATGCTTTTTAAGCTTTTAGAAGATTCTAAATCAAATCAAAATTTGCAAAAACCTAGTCATTTTGCTGTAATTTTTGACTCAGCTAGAAAAACATTTCGCAATGAAATTTATAGTGATTATAAAGCTAATAGGTCAGAAGCACCAGAAGATTTAGCTCCACAATTTGAGTATATAAGAAAATCTGTATTAGCATTTAATTTACCATCTGTAGAATTAGTAAATTATGAAGCAGATGATCTAATAGCAACATACACTGATCAGATTTTAAAGAAAGGTGCAAAAGTTACTATAGTTTCTTCGGATAAGGATTTAATGCAACTATATAAAAAAAATGTTCGTATATATGATCCGATGAAGAATAAATTTATTACAGAAGAGGATATTCAAAAAAAGTTTGGTGTTAATTCTAGTAAAGTAATAGACGTTCAGGCTTTAGCTGGAGATAGCAGTGACAATGTACCTGGTGTTCCAGGAATTGGAGTTAAGACTGCAGCTGAGCTAATAAATAAATATGGAAATCTTGAAAATCTTCTTAAATCTGCCAAAGAAATAAAACAGAATAAAAGAAGAGAGTCGCTTATTGAAAATCAAGATAAAGCTATATTAAGTAAAAAATTAGTAACCTTAAAACATGATACCCCAATAAAAATAGATATTGAGGATTTTCAACTAAAAGAAATTGATAAAGAT
>CABWYI010000018.1 GCA_902509725.1 uncultured Pelagibacteraceae bacterium
TCCTAAAGCAGACCCAGCAGCAGAAGCAAAAAAGGAAGAAGCTCCTAAAGCAGACGCAGCAGCAGAAGCAAAAAAGGAAGAAGCTCCTAAAGAGGAAAAAAAATAATATAAAGTTTGTTTATGTTTCAAGCTCAAGTATTTACACTTTATCCAGAGGTTTTTCCTGGACCTTTAGCCAAAGGTCTTTATGGAAAAGCTTTATCTAAAAAATTGTGGGAGTTGAACGTAATAAATATAAGAGATGCAGCCACTGATAAACACAAAACAGTAGACGACACACCTTATGGTGGAGGAACAGGAATGTTGCTTAAACCAGATGTTTTAGCAAACGCACTTGATCAAAAAGTTAATAAAGGAGAAAGAGTTTTTTATCTATCACCTAAAGGTAAAAAATTTGATCAAAAACTTGCTCAGGACTTATCAAAAGAAAAATCGATATCTTTGATATGTGGTCACTTTGAAGGAGTTGATGAAAGAGTCTTAACTACGAGAAATATTGAGGAACTTAGCATTGGTGATTATATTTTGTCTGGAGGTGAGACTGCTGCATTAGTAGTACTTGATAGTATTTTGAGACTTTTGCCTGGAGTTTTAGGAAATGATAAATCCTCAATTGATGAAACCTTTGAAAACGGTCTTTTGGAGTATCCTCAATTTACAAAACCTCAAATATGGGAGGAAAAATCAGTGCCTGAGGTATTATTATCTGGAGATCATAGTAAAATTAAAGACTGGCGTTTATCCCAATCTGAGGCTATAACACGCGACCGAAGACCAGATTTGTGGCAAAAATATAAAAAGGATTAATTTGTTAAATATTAAAATGAAAAATATAGAAGAAATAAATCAACATAACGTCAAAAAAATTCTTTCAGAAAAAAAAATTCCTGATTTTTTTCCTGGTGATGTAGTTAAGGTTGGTGTCAGAATTACAGAAGGTAAAAAAGAAAGAATTCAATATTTTGAGGGTGTTTGTATTGCTAAGAAAAACAGGGATTTGAATTCATCATTTACTGTAAGAAAAATATCTTTTGGAGAAGGTGTTGAAAGAACTTTCCCTTTATATGGAACAGTAATAGACACAATTAAAGTAATTCGTTCAGGAAAAGTAAGAAGAGCAAAACTTTATTATCTAAGAGATAGAACTGGTAAATCAGCAAGAATTGCAGAAAAAATTAGAAAAAAAATTGGAATTGATATTGATGTAAAACCTGAGACAGTTACTGAAGAAAATTTAGGCCCAGTGACCAAAGTAAGTGAAACTGAGGTGAAAACAGAAAAAACTTCAGCACAAGAGGCTCAAAAAGAAGAAGTTCCTAAAGTAGAAGCTAAAAAAAAAGAGGCCCCTAAAGCTGAAACTAAGACAGATAAAAAACTTGAAAATACACCAGAAAAAAAATAATTTTTTTTTCAATGCCCAATACTCTTTACGATAAAATTTGGAACGATCACTTGGTAGATCAACAAGATGATGGTACAGCTCTATTATTTGTTGATAGACATTTAGTTCACGAGGTTACCAGTCCACAAGCTTTTGAAGGATTAAGAAATTCTAAACGTAAAGTAAGACATCCCAACCTCACCCTCGCTGTTGCAGATCATAATGTTCCCACAACAGATAGATCTAAGGGTATTTCTGATAAAGAGTCAAAAATACAAGTAGAAACTTTAGAGGCTAACTGCAAAGAATTTGGTGTCCAGCTTTTTGGAATGGATGATAAGAGACAAGGCATTGTTCATGTTACTGGTCCTGAACAGGGATTTACTCAACCAGGGACGGTCATCGTCTGCGGTGATAGCCATACAGCTACCCATGGTGCATTTGGGGCTTTAGCATTTGGGATTGGAACTTCAGAAGTAGAACATGTTTTAGCAACTCAAACACTAGTCCAGAAAAAAGCAAAGAATTTTAGAATAAATGTTAATGGCAAGCTTCCACTAGGTGTTACATCTAAAGATGTAATTCTTCAAATTATTGGAAAAATTGGTACAGCAGGTGGAACAGGCTGTGTAATAGAGTATGCGGGTGACTTAATTAGATCGTTGAGTGTTGAACAAAGAATGACGATTTGCAATATGACGATTGAGGGTGGTGCTCGAGCAGGATTAATAGCCCCAGATGAAAAGATATTCAAATATCTAGAAGGTAGACCTATGTCGCCAAAAGGAAAAGATTGGGATAAAGCTTTAGAATATTGGAAAAATTTAAATACTGATGAAGGTGCTAAATTTGATAAAGAAATAAATTTAGAAGCTGATGAAATCTTGCCTATGATTACTTGGGGAACATCTCCTCAGGATGTAATTACAATTGATGAAAAAGTACCAAATCCATTAAATGAAAAGGATGAAGATAAAAAAAATTCATTAGAAAGAGCTCTTAATTATATGGGTTTAAAACCAGATATGGAAGCTAAAGATATTAAGATAGACAAAGTTTTTATTGGGAGTTGTACAAATGGTAGAATAGAGGATCTAAGAGAAGCTGCAAAAATTTTAAAAGATAAAAAAATAGCCTCACATGTTCACGCAATGGTCGTTCCGGGCTCTGGATTAGTGAAAGAACAAGCGGAGCAAGAAGGATTAGATAAAATTTTTGTAAATTCTGGTTTTGAATGGAGAGAGCCAGGCTGTTCTATGTGTTTAGCAATGAATGCAGATAAATTGAAGCCAGAAGAACGATGCGCCTCAACCTCAAACAGAAATTTTGAAGGAAGACAAGGCAGAGGTGGTAGAACTCATTTAGTTAGCCCAGGTATGGCAGCAGCAGCAGCTATATCAGGAAGCCTCGATGATGTGAGAAAGTATCAAAATTAATATGCAAAAATTTAATACATTAAAGAGCATACCGGCTTACTTACCAATAGTTAATATTGATACAGATATGATAATTCCAAAACAATTTTTGAAAACAATTAAAAGAACAGGCTTGGGAAAAAATTTATTTTTTGAGATGAGATATGATGATAAAGGCAAAGAAATTAATGATTTTGTTTTAAATCAAGATCCTTTTAATAATTCAAAAATTTTAATTGCAGGTAAAAATTTTGGCTGTGGTTCATCAAGAGAACACGCTCCATGGGCATTATTAGATTTTGGTATCACTTGTGTGATAAGCTCAAGCTTTGCAGATATATTTTATAGCAATTGTTTTAAGAATGGAATTTTACCAATTATTCTTGATGACGAAAAGATTAAAGAGTTATCGGAATATGCAAAAAGAAAAGAAGAAATTTCTATAGATTTAAAAGAAGAAAAGATCATTTTCGGAAATAGTGAGATTAAATTTAAAGTAGATTCATTTAAGAAGAAGTGCTTATTAGAAGGATTAGATGACATAGCATTATCATTAAAAAAATCTGATAAAATACAAAGTTTTGAAAAGGATTTGAAAGTTAAAAAACCATGGATATTTAATGATTAAAGTTAAAAAAAGAAAAATATTGTTATTACCAGGAGATGGAATTGGTCCAGAAGTTATTGGTGAAGTAAGAAAAATCATTAATTGGTTTAATGATAAAAAATCACTTGATTTCGAAATAGATGAAGATCTTGCCGGGGGTTGTTCCTATGACAAACATGGAACTCCAATCACTGATGAGGTGTTTTATAAAGCTTTAGAAAGTGCAGTAGTGATGTTAGGCGCAGTTGGTGGTCCAAAATGGGACGGTGTTGAATTTTCAAAAAAGCCTGAGAGAGCTTTATTAAAATTAAGAAAAGAATTAAAATTATTTGCTAACTTAAGACCAGCAATATGTTTTGAACAATTAGTTGATGCATCAACATTAAAACCAGAAATAGTTTCTGGTTTAGACATAATGATTGTCAGAGAACTAACAGGTGGAATATATTTTGGTGAACCAAGAGGCATTAAGCCTATCGAAAACGGTGAGAGAAAAGGAATTAATACTCATACTTATACAAGCAGTGAAATTACAAGAGTTGCTAGAGTAGCTTTTGACTTGGCTAAAAAAAGATCAAACAAAGTTACCTCTTGTGAAAAATCTAATGTCATGGAAGCAGGTCAACTTTGGAAGGAAGAAGTCCAGATATTACACGATAAAGAATATAAAGATGTTGAATTAAGTCATATGCTTGCAGACAATTGTTCAATGCAGTTATTAAGAAACCCTAAACAATTTGATGTAATAGTAACTGATAATTTGTTTGGAGACATGCTTTCAGATCAAGCTTCTATGTTAACCGGATCTTTAGGTCTTTTACCATCTGCATCTTTGGGAGGAAAAAATAAAGATGGTGAGATGAGAGCTATGTACGAACCTATTCATGGATCTGCTCCCGATATTGCAGATAAAGGTATTGCTAATCCTATTGCCAGTGTATTGAGTTTTGCTATGGCTTTAAGATACTCATTAGACCTAGATAAAGAGGCTATAGCTTTAGAAAAAGCAGTACAGGATGTTCTAAATGATGGCCTAAGAACTAAAGATATCTTATCGAATGGAACAAAAGAAGTTTCTACCTCACAAATGGGTGATGCGATAATTTCAAAATTGCAATAATCTGTCAATTATTCTACACTAATTTCATGCCAAGCTATATTGCACCTGTGGAAGATATGATGTTTCTCTTTGAAAAATTGAGAGATAATAAAAACTATAATGAGTTAGAAAAATATAAAGAAGTAAGCTCAGATTTAGTTAAAGATATTTTAGAAGAAGCTGCAAAAATTAATCAAAATTTAATTTTACCGCTTGCAAAAGCAGGAGATGAAAATCCTGCAGTTCTAGAAAACGGAGTAGTAAGGACTCCTCCAGGATATAAAGAAGCCTATAAAAAGTATATTGAGGATGGATGGACCTCATTATCTTGTGATCCGAAATATGGTGGCCAAGGAATGCCAAAAACAGTAAGTGCATTTTTTGATGAGATGTTATCTTCTGCAAGTTTATCTTTTAAACTTTACAGCGAGCTTAGTATAGGTGCCTATAATTGTATTAATCATCATGCATCAGATGAATTAAAAAATAAATATTTACCAAAGATAGTTGAGGGCAAATGGAGTGGTACTATGTGTTTAACAGAGCCTGTTTGTGGAACTGATTTAGGACTTTTAAAAACAAAAGCTGAAAAAAAAAGTGATGGAACATATAAAATTAGTGGTCAAAAAATATTTATAACTTCAGGAGATCACGATCTCACTGAAAATATAATTCATTTAGTAATTGCTAGAGCTACAGACTCTCCAGCTGGCACTAAAGGGATAAGTTTATTTTTAGTTCCAAAATTTGTAGTTAATGAAGACGGAAGTGTTGGTCCAAGAAATGGTATATCAACGGGATCTATTGAAAGTAAAATGGGTATAAAAGGTTCTGCTACTTGCGTATTAAATTTTGAAGATGCTACTGGCTATATGATTGGTAAAAAAGATAAAGGTTTAAATGCAATGTTTACTATGATGAATCTTGAGAGAATAGTTGTTGGTATTCAAGGTTTAGGGATTTCAGAAATCGCTTATCAAAACTCACTCGCTTATGCAAAAGAGAGAAAACAAGGCATGACAAATAAAACAAAATCAACTAATGGTGCTGATTTTATAATTGAACATGCAGATATAAGAAGATCTCTATTGAACATGAAATCAATTATCGAGGGTGAAAGAGCTTTATGCTTTTGGTTATCACAACAAACAGAGGTTAGTTTAAATCATCCTGATGAAAAAGTACGTCAGGAAGCTTCTGATTTTGTTTCATTAATGACACCAGTGGTAAAATCATTGTTTACTGATTTAGGTATGGAAATTACTAATGATGCAATGCAAATCCATGGTGGATATGGTTATACAAAAGATCAAGGAATAGAACAGCTGTATAGAGATAATAGAATAACACCAATATATGAAGGTACAAATTCGGTGCAGGCTGCAGATTTAGTTTTTAGAAAATTATCTAATAAAAATGGAGATATAATTAATAAATTTATAGATTTAATTAAATCTGAAGCTAATTTAGATAACGAAAAAATTAAGCCATTTACAAAAGAGTTTATATATTATTTAGATATTTTAACCAGGTTTAGTAAATGGATAAACGAAAAAATGAAAACTGATAAAGACGATGTTAGTGCCGCAGCAAATGATTATCTAAAAACTCTTGGTTTTGTTTCTATTGCTTATGCCTGGATAAAGGTACTGAATGTAAGTTTTCAAGATTATAATGAAAATAAAAATTTTTATGACGATAAAATAAATACTGCAAAATTTTATTTTGATAAAGTATTACCGAGAGTTGAGCAGCATTATAAATCTGCTACTTCTGGAAGCTCAAACATAATGAATTTCAAATTTAATTAAGATGAATCATTACGATACAAATTTAGATAAAAATGCTGCAAATTATGTTCCTTTAACACCTTTGTCTTTTTTAGAAAGAGCAAAAGATGTTTACCCAAATTATGAGGCAATAGTATATGAGGATAGAAAATATACTTGGAATGAGGTTTATAGAAGAGCCACTAAATTTGCTAGCGCATTAGAAAAAATTGGTATTAAAAAAGGAGATACTGTCTCGTTTTTAGCTTTTAACACCCCAGAAATTTTTGAGGCTCATTATTCTGTCCCAATGACTGGTGCTGTGTTAAATACGATTAATATTAGATTAGATGCAAATACTATTTCTTACATTCTTAATCATAGCGATGCAAAAGTTCTGGTAGTTGACAGACAGCTTCATGTAGAAGTGAAAAAAGCTTTGAGCAAATTAGAAAAAAAAATAACGATAATTGATATTCATGATAAATTTGCCGATCAATCGAAATTAGAAAAAATTGGCGATTTGGAGTATGAAAAATTTCTTAATACAGGTGATGATAATTATATTTGGAAAATGCCAGAAGATGAATGGCAGGCTATATCTTTAAGTTACACTTCAGGCACAACTGGAAATCCTAAGGGTGTTGTTTATCATCATAGAGGCTCTTATCTAATGTCGACAGGAAGTGCAGTCGCTTGGAATATGCCTAATAGATTAAATTTTTTAACAATTGTGCCAATGTTCCACTGCAATGGTTGGTGTTACCCCTGGACGGTTCCAATGTTGAATGGAAGAACTATTTGTTTACGAAATATAGATGTTAAAAAGATTTTCGAGTTAATAGATAAGTATGATGTTACTCATTTTGGAGGTGCACCAATTGTATTAAACATGATAACAGGCGCTCCTGAAAGTGATCGAAAAAAACTAAAAAACAAAGTTCATGTACTTACTGCTGGGGCTCCACCGCCAAGTATAATTTTTAAAAAAATGAAAGAACTTGGTTTTGAAGTGATGCATGTTTATGGTTTAACAGAAACATATGGTCATGTCACTCAATGTGCTTGGAATGATGATTGGAATGGATTTGAGGAAGAAAAGCAAAATGAAATTAAAGCAAGACAAGGAGTTAGATATCCCAATCTTGAGGGAGCATCAATTATGGATCCTGAGACGATGAAAGAAGTCCCAAAAGATGGAAAAACTATTGGTGAAATAATGCTTAGAGGAAACGTGGTAATGAAAGGTTATTTTAAAGATAAAGATGCCACTGACAAAGCTATGGCTGGTGGTTGGTTTCATTCTGGAGATCTAGCGGTAATGCATCCAGATGGATATATTAAAATACAGGACAGGTCAAAAGATATAATTATTTCTGGTGGAGAAAATATTTCATCGATTGAAATAGAAAATACTTTATCCAAACATCCTTCAGTATCAATTGCTGCTGTAGTTGCTAAACCTGATGAAAAGTGGGGGGAAGTTCCCTGCGCATTTATTGAGATGGTTAAAGATAAACCTACTACAGAGAAAGAGTTAATAAGCTTCTGTAAAGAAACTTTAGCTGGTTTTAAGGTTCCAAAACAGGTTGTTTTTTGTGAATTACCTAAAACTTCTACAGGTAAAATTCAGAAATTTGAGCTTAGAAAAAAATTTTAGGTAATTGATTGAAAGTAACTATAGAAAATAAAAGCGTTTATGCTTCTGATGCTGGACAAGGTATAGAAAATTTTAAAGATACAATAGTATTTTTGCATGGAAGTGGTTTATCACATATTGTCTGGTCTCTAACAGAACAATTTTTTTCAAATAACAAATTTAATGTTTTATCAATTGATTTACCCGGGCATGGGAATTCTGAAGGCCCATGTTTAGATAGTATCGAAAAAATTGCAGATTGGTTAGAAAAAGTTTTTGAGGAATTAAAACTGAAGAATATAATTCTTGTAGGTCATTCTCAAGGTTGTTTAGAAGCTTTAGAATATTCATTTAAATATAAAGATAGATTAAAAAAAATAGTATTTATTGGAGGCTCTTATCGAATGCCCGTTAATAAAGATCTAATTGATTTAGCGTCAGATGGAGATTCTGATGCTGTCAAATTAATGATGAAATGGGGTTTTGAAGGTTCAAAAAAATTTATTGGTGGAAACCCAGTAGAAAAGATAATCCAATCACCTAGAGACATTAGTAAAATTTTGGCAGTTGATCTAATTGCGTGCAATAATTATCAAAATGGTTCCGACGCAGCGAAAGCTATAAATTGTCAGGCTATGTTTATATTTGGAGAACTTGATAAGATGGCCAATTTAGAAAGTGGAAAAAAATTTGCAAATTTAGTCAAAAATTCAACTACTCATATAATTATGGGATCAGGTCACATGATTATGATTGAAAAAGCTTTTGAAATGCGAGAAAAGATTTTGGAATTTTTAAATAAATGAAAAATTATTCTATAGCAAAATCTAGAAGATTGAGAAGTACTCCTTATACTTCAAGAATAGAAAAACAAGGTGTAACAGCTTATACAGTTTATAATCACATGTTATTACCAGCAGCATTTGGATCAATAGAAGAGTCTTGCGATCATTTAAAAAAAGATGTTCAAATTTGGGATGTTGCAGCAGAGAGACAAGTTGAAATTTCTGGACCAGATTCAGCAAAACTTGTTCAACTTATGACTTGTCGAGATTTGTCAAAATCGAAAATTGGAAGATGTTACTACTGTCCAATAATTGATGATAATGGTAATTTAGTTAACGATCCTGTAATATTAAAATTAGCTAAAGATAAATGGTGGATCTCGATTGCAGACTCAGATGTTATTTTTTTTGCTAAAGGTCTTGCTTCTGGAAATAATTTTAAAGTTAAAATTTTTGAACCAAATGTTGATATTATTGCAATACAAGGTCCTAAATCATTTGGCCTAATGGAAAAAGTTTTTGGAAAAAAAATTACCGAGTTAAAATTTTTTGGTTTTGACTATTTTGAGTTTGAAGGTACAAAACATTTAATTGCTAGATCAGGTTGGTCAAAACAAGGTGGTTATGAAGTTTATGTTGAAAATACATTATCAGGCCAAGATTTATACGATCATCTTTTTGAAATAGGTAGTGAATTTAATGTAAAACCTGGTTGTCCAAATCTTATTGAAAGAATAGAAAGTGGCCTTCTCTCTTACGGAAATGATTTTGATAATCAAGATAATCCTTTTGAATGTGGTTTTGAAAAATATGTAAATTTAGAGTCAGATATAGTTTTTTTGGGTAAAGAAAAGTTAAAGAAGATTAAATTAGATGGAATAAAAAGAAAACTAATGGGCGTTCAAATTGAAACAAGTAAAATTAGTTTAACAGGCTCAGTCAATATTACGAATAATGATGGAAATTTAATAGGGGATCTTAGATCCGCATGTTATTCACCTCATTTCAAAAAAGCTATAGGAATTGCAATGATAAATGAGCCTTTTTGCAAAGTGTCAGTGACTGGTAAGGTTGAAATTGATGGTAAAAATATAGCTCTTAAAGTTTGCGAATTACCTTTCATCTAGTATAAAACTTACATCATGAATATTGCAATAGTTGGTGCGACAGGGAATGTTGGTAGAAAAACATTAGAAGTTCTTGAGAAAAAAAATCTTTCTATCGATAATCTATACTTGTTAGCATCATCAAAAAGTGTAGGAAAAAAAATTAACTTCAAAGGTGTGGATCATGATATTCATGATTTAGAAAGCTTTGATTTTTCAAAAGTGAAAATTTGTTTTTTTGCTGCAGGTGGAAAAATTTCAAAAAAATTTGCTGAAAAAGCTGCAAAAAATTGTTTAGTAATAGACAACTCAAGTCATTTTAGAATGGATCCAGAGGTTCCTTTAATAGTACCACAAGTTAATTCTGAAGATTTAAAAAATATAAAGAAAAACATTATAGCAAATCCAAACTGTTCAACAGCACAATTAGTAATAGTTCTTAAGCCATTGCACGATTTATTTTCAATTAAAAGAATAGTCGTATCAACTTACCAGTCAGTTTCAGGAGGTGGCAAAGCCCCTATGGATGAATTAATTGAACAGACAAAATTAGTGCTAGATGGAAAAAAAGTAAAATCTAAAAACTTTACAAAACAAATAGCTTTTAATGCAATACCACAAATAGATATTTTTTCAGATGATGGATATACAAAAGAAGAACTTAAAATGACCAATGAAACAAAAAAAATTTTAGACAATAAAATAGATTTAACAGCAACTTGTGTAAGATTACCAATATATATATCGCATTCAGAATCTGTTAATATTCAATTTGAAAAATCATTTTCAATAGAGAAAGTGAAGGAAGCTTTGGATAATTTTGAAGGATGTAAAGTAATAGATGAAAGAGTGGATGGATATTATTCAACCCCAGTTGAAGCCGAGGGAAAAGATGAAACATTTATTTCCAGAATAAGAGAAGATAAAACTATTAAAAATGGATTAAACTTATGGATTGTTTCAGATAATCTTTTGAGGGGAGCAGCTTTAAACTCTGTAGAAATTGCAGAAAATTTAATTAAGAATAATTTTTATGGAAAGTAAAACACCATTATCTCCACACATCCAAATTTATAGATGGCACATTTCTTCATTAGTTTCTATTTGCCATAGGATAACAGGTATAATTAATATAATTGTGATTACATTAATTTGTTTTTGGGCGTCACTTCTTTTACTTGGGGAAAGTAATTATCAATTGATAAATTCATTTTTAAATTCATTAGTAGGGAAATTTATTATTTTAGGTATTACTTGGTCTTTTTCTTTTCAGGCTTTAAGTGAAATAAGACATTTGATTATGGATTTTGGGTATGGATTTGAAATTAAAACAACAAAAATTACAGGATTAATTGTTATATTTGGATCATTAATATTAACTGTTGTCTTTTATTTAATTGGAAAAAATTTTTTTTAAGATGATAAATGCTACAAAAAAATGGATCTTTTTAAAGATTAGTGGAGCAACATTGGTTCCCTTGATGTTGTGGTTTATTGTAAACCTAATTAATTTTTATGACCAAGGATACTCTGATATTGTAAATTTTTTTTCAAATTCTTCATCTAAATTTTTATTTAGTATATTTATAATTAATGCATATTTTTTTTCAGCATTAAGTCTCAGTGAGGTTTTTGAAGATTATATGGTAAATGATAAAATCAAAAATGTCGCAAATAAGGTTTTATACGCTTCTGCAGTGGTAATTCCACTAATTACAATTATATTAATATCTAAGTTATGAGTTCATATAAAATAATTGATCACGAATACGATGTTGTTGTCTTAGGAGCTGGAGGCTCAGGTTTAAGAGCTGCAGTAGGTTTAAGTGAAGCTGGTTTAAAAACCGCATGTATCTCTAAGGTGTTTCCAACAAGAAGTCATACTTCAGCTGCTCAAGGAGGTATCTCAGCAGCTCTTGGTAATATGGGAGAAGATGATTGGCGTTGGCATATGTATGATACTGTAAAAGGTGCTGATTGGCTGGGTGATCAAGATAGTATTGAATATCTTTGTAAAGAGGCACCTAAGGCAGTTATTGAATTAGAAAAATATGGTGTTCCTTTTAGTAGAACGGAAGACGGAAAAATTTATCAAAGACCATTCGGTGGCATGACTAAAAACTATGGAAATGGTATTGTTCAAAGAACTTGTGCAGCAGCTGATAGAACAGGCCATGCAATTTTACATACTTTATATGGGCAAGCTTTAAAACATAAGACAGAATTTTTTATAGAATATTTTGCATTAGATCTTTTAATGAAAGATGGAGAGTGCAAAGGTTTAATTGCATGGAATTTAAATGATGGAACTATTCACAGATTCAGAGCACATACAGTAATTATTGCAACAGGCGGGTATGGAAAAGTTTACTATTCAGCAACTTCTGCTCATACTTGTACAGGAGATGGTAATGCTATGGTTTTAAGAGCTGGATTACCACTTCAAGATATGGAGTTTGTTCAGTTTCACCCAACAGGTATATATGGTCATGGTACTTTAATAACAGAAGGAGCAAGAGGTGAAGGAGGGTATCTTACAAACTCTAAAGGTGAGAGATTTATGGAGAGATATGCACCAAAGGCAAAAGATTTAGCTTCAAGAGATGTTGTAAGTAGGTCAATGTCAATTGAAATCAATGAAGGAAGAGGAGTTGGAAAAGATCAAGATCACGTTCATTTAAACTTAAGTCATTTAGATAAAGAAATAATCGAAAGCAGATTGCCAGGAATAACTGATGCTGCAAGATTGTTTGCAAATGTAGATGTCACTAAAGAGCCAATTCCAGTTGTGCCAACTGTTCATTATAACATGGGTGGTATTCCTACAAATTATAAAGGAGAAGTTTTAACAGTGAATGGCTCTGAAAAAACTGTCCCTGGATTGATGGCAATTGGAGAGGCGGCCTGTGTTTCGGTTCATGGAGCAAACAGATTAGGATCTAACTCTTTAATTGATTTAGTTGTTTTTGGAAGAGCTGCAGCCAAAAGAGCTGCAGAATTAGTTAAACCTGGAACACCACATCAAGAAATCAATGAGAATGAAACACAAAAATGTCTTGATAGATTTGACAAAATTAGAAATGCAGAGGGAGATATCGGCACAGCTGAATTAAGACTAGCGATGCAGAAAACAATGCAATCTAAATGTGCAGTTTTTAGAACTGAAAAAACTCTTAAAGAAGGAGTTGAAGAAATTAGAAAAACTTATGATGGGTTGAATTCTTTGTCAGTTAAAGATAAATCACTAATATTTAATACTGATCTAGTGGAAACTTTAGAATTTGATAATTTAATAAGACAAGCTGTAGTAACAGTGGACTCTGCTTACAACAGAAAAGAAAGTAGAGGAGCACATGCTCGAGAGGATTATCCTAAGAGAGATGATAAAAAGTTTATGCAGCATACACTTGCTTGGTGTGATGGAAAAGAGACTAAAATAAGCTATAGAGAGGTTCATAAATCTACACTCACAAATGATGTTCAGTATTTTCCACCTCAAGAAAGAGTTTATTAATGGTTCAAATTAATTTACCTGAAAATTCTCAAGTAAAAAAAGGTAAATATTTTAAGGATAAAACTGGCTCTAAAAATTTAAAAAAAGTTAATGTTTATAGGTGGGATCCCTCTACGGGAGAAAATCCAAGGATTGATACGTATGAAGTTGATATGGATAATTGCCCCTCTAAAGTTTTAGATATTTTAAATAAGATAAAGAATGAAATTGATCCAACAATTGCATATAGGAGATCTTGTGCACACGGGGTTTGTGGTTCTTGTGCAATGAATATGGGAGGTAAAAATGGTTTGGCTTGCACAACACCTCATGCTGAAATTGATGGTGATATAGATATTTATCCACTACCACATTTAAAAGTTAAAAAAGATTTGATAGGAGATCTAGATGGATTGTATAAACAATATCAATCCATTGAACCTTGGTTAAAAACAAACTCAGAATCTGTAACTCAAGAGATTATTCAATCAAAAGAAGACAGAGCAAAATTGGATGGTGCATACGAGTGTATTATGTGTGCATGCTGCTCTACATCATGCCCAAGTTATTGGTGGAATGGTGATAAATATTTAGGACCAGCAGTTTTACTCCAGGCTTATAGATGGATTGTTGATAGTAGGGATGAGGAAAGACAAGCAAGATTGAAAAAGGTTGCAGATGAATTAAAATTATATCGTTGTCATACAATCTTAAACTGCACAAGTGCATGTCCAAAAGGTTTAAACCCAGCAAAAGCTATTGCAGAAATAAAAAAAATGTTAGCAACTGCTAATATTTAAACAATAGACTAATAAGAATTTTTAATCTAAAAGATCGTATTCATGA
>CABWYI010000019.1 GCA_902509725.1 uncultured Pelagibacteraceae bacterium
ATTCTAAAAAAAGAACTTTTAGAAATTCCTATTTTTGGATGGTATTTGAAGAAAATCGGCTCAATTTCTATTAACAGAAATAAAACTACAAAAGATAATTTAAACTTTTTTGAAAATATTTCAAAAATTGTTAATAAATCTGATAGACCTTTAATAATTTTTCCACAGGGTACAAGAATTTTACCAACCGAAAGACCTCCATTTAAAAAAGGTGCTAGTAGAATTTATGGTGAGTTAAACATAAAATGTCAACCTATAGCAATAAATTCTGGTTATGTTTGGCCTAAAGAGGGTGTTAGATCTACAAATAAACAAATTACAGTATCCATCCTTAAACCAATTGATTCAGGTTTATCAAAAGAAGATTTTATCAAAATACTTGAAGAAACTATTTATTCTGAGCTAAATGTTATTAATTAGCCCTTCATTGGCATTACAACAAATATACTATCAAAATCACCAGGATCTTTTATTAAAGCAGGTGAACCTGTATCATTGAAGAATAGCTCAATATTTTTACCATCTATTTGAGATGCAACATCAATCAAATATCTAGAATTAAAACTTATTTCCAAGTCATGATCAAATTTAACTGCAAGTGTTTCTAGGCCATCACCACTATTGGTATTATTAACTGAGAGATTTAACGATCCTTTGGATAAACTAAATTTAACACCATCTTTTTTATCAAGTGATACAGAAGCGACTCTATCTACGGAACCTAAAAATAATTTCAAATCTATTTCTAATTTTTTTTGGTTATTTTTTGGTATTACTTGAATATAATTTGGAAATTTTCCATCAATAAGCTTTGAAATTAAAATACTGTTACTTAACTCAAATTTAATTTTAGATTTAATATTTGAAATTTTTACCGGACCATCATAATTATCAAGTAAAGAACATAATTGAAAAATAGTTTTTTTAGGTAAAATTACAGGTTCAAAATCAATTTTTTTATCTAATCGTATTTTTGATATAGACATTCTATGACTGTCGGTTGCTACAGCTGTTAAATAATTTTTTTCCTCTACTTCAGTTTGATGTATATAAATTCCACTTAAGTAATGCCTAGTTTCATCATTTGAAACTGAAAACTTACATTTATTCAATAATTTTAAAAGTTGTTTTGATTGTAAAATAAATTCATTTTGGGTAAAATTTTCATCTGTTAATGGAAACTCTGAAGCGTCCATACAATTCAAATTAAATATAGATTTTTCAGATTCTAAGTGTAATTTGCTTACATCTGTCAAATTAAGATTAATTTTTTTTCCTGCAGATAATTTTCTTACAATATCATAGATTGTTGACGATACTGTGGTTGTTTTTCCTTCTTCTAAAACCTCAATATTATTTATTTCGTGAATAAATATTAAATCCAAATCTGTTGCAGTAATTGTTAACTTCGAATTTTGCGCATCTAATAATATATTTGATAAAATTGGAAGAGTACTTCTTTTTTCAATTACACCCTGACAATAATTTAATGCCTGCTGTAATTCTTGCTGATTAACGTTAAACTTCATTTTCTGTATTGTTATATAATATCTGGTTTTTTAGTTTATTAATATTATTAACCATTTCAGGATCTTTTTCTTTAATTTTCTCAATAGTTTTAACAGAATGTATTATTGTAGTATGATCCCTATTAGAAAATTCCCTTCCTATCTCAGGTAATGATTTAGACGTTAAAATTTTAGTCAAATAGATGGCTGTTTGTCTTGGTCGTACCAAATATCTTGATCTTCTAGATGATAACATTTCATTTTTGCTTATTTTAAAAAATTTACAAACTATAGTCTGAATTAAATCAATTGTTACTTTATTCTCCGATACATTTAACAAGTCCTTTAGTACAACTTTAATTTCTGTTAAATTTGGTATTTTTTTATAAATTCTTGAGAAAGATACTATTCTATTAATTGCACCAACTAACTCTCTCACACTTGCGGTTATCTCGTTGCTCACAAAATCCTGTATTTCTTTTGAGATATTAATTTGATCAGAATAAAGTTTGTTAAGATCTTCTGTTTTCTTTTCTACAATTTTTTTTCTTAGTTCAAGGTCGGGTTTTTGTATATCCACAACTAATCCACCGGAAAATCTAGATTTAATTCGTTCTTGTATTCTTGTAAGTTTATTTGGAGCTCTATCTGCTGAAAGAATAATCTGCGCACCTTTATCTATTAAAGCATTAAATGTATGAAAAAACTCTTCCTGCATTGCCTCTTTTCCATTCATAAATTGAATATCATCTATTAATAATGCATCAGTATTTCTAAAATATTCTTTAAATTTTACCATATCATTTGATTTTATTGATTTTACAAACTGATACATAAAACGTTCAGCAGAAATAAACATTACTTTATTATTTTTTTTTAATTCTAATCCAATTGAATTTAAAAGGTGAGTTTTTCCCATTCCGACACCACCATAAATATATAAGGGGTTATAATGTGAAATATTTTCAGAAACTTTTAGCGAAGCTTCATAGGCTAACTTATTACTTGAGCTAGTAATAAAATTATCAAACCTTTTATTTGGGTCTATACGGTTATACTGAAGATAAGAGTCTTTTATAAAAGTAATATTTTCTTTTGTTTCAGAAGAATTAAAATAATTCTCTTTATTATTTTTTTCTTTAATATTGTCATTAATTTTAAATTCTATTCTAATTAATTCTTTTTTATAACTTTTTATAACTTTTAAGATTTGATCTAAATATCTAGATGTAATCCAATCTCTTATAAATCTAGTTGGTACTGAAAGTAATAAATAATTATTAAACTCTTCAACGAAATCAATTTTTTTTAACCAACTCTCATAAATGTCTATTCCAAGTTTATTTTTCATTTCTGACTGAATTAATTTCCAATCTAAATTAGTGGTTTTCTCATTATCAAGTTGTTTGTTTTTAAAAGAATTATTCATAGAGCTGAGAAATCCACATAGCACCCTAAATGAATCTTTTGCAACAAATAATTTTGAAAAACTAAAAAAAAATAAAATCTTAGATTGAAAATATTTTCACTCATGAAAATTTTTTGTTTGACAAAATTTTTTACTTCTAATCTTCAAAATAAAATTTGAGATTGAATTTAAATGATTAGTTTTTTACTAAGTCTAAATATTGTATGGACAAAACTTTTTGTATCAGATTTTGTAGCCCATCAAGTTGTATAAGAATAACAACCTAGGGTGTAAAAAAATTCTATAGAGAGGCAATTTTTTTTGTTATCCTAGATACATTCCTAGAGGCGTTTTGTTTTTTAATAATTCCAGTCTTCGCAACTTTCATTAATTCAGAATTCAACTTAGGTAAGAATTTAAGAGCCTCAGATTTTTTTTTGCCCTCAATTAATATATTCATTCTTTTAATCGCATTTTTGTATCTACTTTTTCTAGCTTTATTAACAGCTGTTTGCTTTGAAATTCGTCTAATTCTCTTGATTGCAGATTTTGTATTTGCCATATGCGCAGGGGTATAACTTGGGAATTAAAATTGGTCAATCAAATAATTTATTATTTTTGGCAAGTATTACAAAAAAAAGTAGATCTATTAGAGATTATTTTTTTTTGAATTATGCCATCACAATTAATTCTTTTACAATTTAATCCTTCTCTATCATAAACCTTAAAACTTTTCTGAAAACTACCTTTTTCACCAGATATATTTTTGAAATTTCTAATACTTGATCCACCTTTCTTTATAGAATCTAGAAGAACTTTTTTAGAGTTTATTATAATATCTTTGCAATCTTCTTTTTTTAGATCTCGTGCCTTTTTTTTTGGATTTATTCTACAAAAAAATAAAATCTCACTTGCGTAAATATTCCCTATCCCAGAAACAAAACTCTGATCAATTAAAAAATTTTTAATATTTTTTTGTTTTCCTTTAAAATAAGAAAAAACATATTCAATATTAAATTTTAAATGGAATGGCTCAGGGCCTAGATGAGAAAATCTTTTTTTTAAATTTTTATAATTATGGATTACTTGAAAAAAACCAAATCTTCTTGGATCATTATAAACAATCTTTATTTTATCAAAAACTATCTCCACGTGATTGTGCTTCTTTGTTACGTATGGAGAATTATAAAAACTAGAATTTGTAATTAAATTTTTTTTATTTTTTTTTATAATATGAACTGTTCCTGACATGCCAAGATGTAGTAAACAAAATGATTTATTAGATAAATGCAAGATAAGATACTTCGAGAATCTATCTATTTTAATAATCTTTTTATTTAAAAGAAAACTTGAAAAATTCGATGGAATTTTGAACCTTAAATTTCTATTTCTAATTATTACTTTTTTAACCTTTTTTTGTTTAATTTTTTTATCAAGAGACTGTCTTACTATTTCTACTTCTGGTAATTCTGGCATTTAATATTATATTCAATATATAATTATTTTTATGCAACAATATCTACAAAATAAAAAAGGACTTGTACAAGATGTTTTTGATCAAGTTTTTGATCAATACGATTTAATGAATGATTTTATGTCATTTGGGATTCACAGGTTATGGAAAAAAAATCTGCTAAATATGATGAATCCATCAAAAAATCATAAATTAATAGATGTAGCTTGTGGCACAGGAGATATTGCTAAACTTTTTTTAAACCAAGTAAACATTAAAGCAGAAATAACTTGTGTGGATCCTAATAAGGGAATGATTAAAAAAGGTAAAGAAAAATTAAAAAATTTTTCTAATTTAAAATGGATAGTTTCTTCTGCAGAAAAAATTCCAATTAAGGACAATTCATTTGATTTTTACACAATAAGTTTCGGATTAAGAAACACAAAAAATTTAAATAAAGCATTAACAGAAGCCTACAGAGTATTAAAACCGGGAGGTCGTTTTTTATGCTTGGAATTTTCAAAAATACAAAATTCGAGTTTAGATTTTATTTATAAAAAGTATTCAAAAGTTATACCTCATATTGGCAAATTAATAGTTGGTCAAAAAAAACCTTATGAATATCTGATTGAAAGTATTAATAACTTTATTAATCAAGAAGAATTAAAAGATTTAATGGAAAAAAACAAGTTTAACAAAGTGTCATACAGAAATTTGTCAGGTGGTATAGTTTCTATTCATAGTGGGTGGAAAATTTAATGTTAAAAAAATTAATAATTTTGTTTAAACTTGGTCGAAAAGTAGCTAATTCTGATATTTTAAATATTGTATCTAAATTCCAAGAACCTCCTTTAACAATCAAAATTTTATTTAAAATTTTAGCTTTTTCTTTTTCTCCTAAAAAAAAGATCGATTTAAATAAAGATGAAGGGGAAAGATTATCGAGCTCATTAGAATCTATGGGCACAACATTCATAAAACTTGGACAATTTTTAGCAACAAGACCAGATATAATTGGCGAGGAACTTTCAAAAAAATTAGAAAACCTTCAGGATAAACTGCCACCTTTTTCTTTAATACAGACGAAAGAAATAATTAAATATGATTTAGGTGATCATACTTTTAATTCGATAATTAATTTAAGCGAACCAGTTGCAGCTGCTTCAATAGCACAAGTTCATAAAGCGCAAATTAACGATAATGGAATTATCAAGGATGTTGCTATAAAAATTTTAAGGCCAAATATTAAGAAAATTTTTAATGAGGAAATAGATGCAATAATGTTGTTTGCTTTTATTGTCGAGTCTTTTGTAAAAAAAACAAAAAGACTAAAATTAGTTGAAGTTGTTTTTTTATTAAAAGAAATTACAAATTTGGAAATGGATTTAAGATTTGAGGCTGCAGCAGCTAATGAATATGCAGAAAATACAAAAAATGATGTTGGATTTAGAGTTCCACAAATTTATTGGAATTTTACATCAGAAAATGTGATGACGCTTGATTGGGTAGACGGGGTCTCAATAAGAGAAACCGAAGAACTCAAAAAAAGAAATCTTAATACTGAAAAAATTGCGGAAAATATAATTCAAAATTTTTTAAGACACGCTGTTAGAGATGGATTTTTTCATGCTGATATGCATCAAGGAAATATATTTGTAGATAACAATGGGCACATTGTTCCAATTGATTTTGGTATAATGGGTAGGTTAGATAAAATGAGCAAAAGATTTCTTGCTGAAATATTATTTGGTTTCATACAAAGAGACTATCGTAAAGTTGCGGAGGTACATTTGGTAGCAGGTTTGGTTCCTAAAAATGTCCCAATTGATGACCTAGCACAAGCTCTTAGGTCAATTGGTGAACCAATTTTTGGTCAAACCGTAAAGGATATTTCTGGTGGAAAATTATTAAAACAGTTATTTGATGTTACAGAAAAGTTTAATATGCAAACACAGCCTCAACTTCTCATGTTACAAAAAACTATGGTAGTTGTAGAGGGCGTAGCAAGAAAATTAAATCCAAATACAAATATTTGGACGACATCAAAGCCGGTTCTTGAAAATTGGTTAAAAGAAACAAAAGATCCTTTAACAACTATTAACGAAACTATTCAAAATACATCTGAAGTAATTAAAAGATTACCTGAATTTCCTGAAATCATGGATAAAGCTAATCAAGCTCTAACATATCTTGCGAGTGGACAGATTCCACAAAACTCAAATTCATATACTGCTTTAAATACCAAAAAATCTGAGATGATTGCTTTTAGAAATCAATCTATTATTAGTATATTAATCCTTGTAATTTTTGGTCTATTAGTATTTTAATTCTGCCGTGAACAATATAGTAAAAAAAAAAATTTTATTTGTAATTTGTGGTGGAATTTCCGCTTATAAAACACTTGAAACAATTAGGCTTTTCAAAAAAGATAATGCAGAAATTAAAACTATTGTAACTGCAAGTGCCAAGCAATTCATAACTCCATTATCAATTGCAGCGTTATCGCAAGGAAAGGTTTATGATGAGCTTTTTAACTTAGAAAATGAAACTGAAATGGATCATATAGCTCTATCAAGATGGGCGGATGTTATTATAGTTGCTCCAGCAACTGCCAACACTATTGCTAAATTAAGTCAAGGATCATCTAATGATTTAGCCTCAACCGTTATTCTTGCATCAAATAAACAAGTATTTTTAGCACCAGCAATGAACGTACGAATGTGGAAACATAAATCAACTATAGACAATCTGAATAAACTAAAAAAATTTAGTTATAAAATAATTGGTCCAGTGAAGGGTGATATGGCTTGCGGAGAGTATGGTGAAGGCAAAATGGTAGATCCTTCAATTATTTATTTAACTATAAATGATTTTTTATTCAATCTAAAAAAAAATATGAAATTGAAGGCACTTGTAACTGCGGGACCCACAAATGAATATATTGATCCTGTGAGATTTATAACAAATAAATCAAGTGGAAAACAGGGTTATGAGCTAGCAAAATCTTTGTTTAGAAGAGGTTTTGATACAACTTTAATTTCTGGTCCAACAAACTTAGAAATAGATGAAAATATCAAGCTCATCAAGGTTGAGACAGCCGAGGAAATGTTTAAAGCTACACAAAAAAATTTACCAACTGATATTGCTATATTTTCAGCTGCTGTAGCAGATTTTAAAATAAAAGAAAAAAATAAAAACAAGATAAAAAAAAAAGATAATTTAAATATCCAACTTGAAAAAAACATTGACATATTAAATTATGTTTCAAATCATAACTCAATGAGACCAAAATTAGTTATAGGATTTGCAGCAGAAACCGACAATTTAATTAAAAATGCTAATCAGAAATTAGCAAGTAAAAATTGTGATTGGATTATTGCAAATGATATTTCTAAAAAAGATAGAGGTTTTCATTCAGATTATAATGAAGTTGTAATTCATTATAAGAGTTCAAAAATTAAAAATGAGGTTCTCTCATTAAAAGAAAAGTCAGAAATATCAGAAGAAATTGTAGACAGAATTGTTGCTCAAATTAATTAATGGCCAAAGTATTAATAAAAAAATTAAATCCAAAAGTAAAAATTCCCGAATATAAATCTCAAGGGGCTTCGGGAATGGATCTTTTAGCTTTTATTGATAAATCTATAATCGTTGCACCAAAGTCATCTAAATTAATTTCCACAGGATTATCTGTCGCTTTTTCACAAGATTATGAAATTCAAATTAGACCCAGATCTGGGTTGGCTGCTAAAAATAATATTAGTATCTTAAATACTCCCGGAACAATAGATAGTGACTATAGAGGAGAAATTAAAATAATCATCTACAATCATGGAAAAGACGACTTTATAATAAATAATGGTGATAGGATTGCTCAAATGATATTAGTGCCCATTTTAAAAATGGAATTAGAAGAAACGGATAACTTACCTGAGACAATAAGAGGTAAAGGTGGATTTGGCTCAACTGGTAAATGAATTCAAAACTAAATAATGATCAAATTGAAAGATTTTCTCGACAGATTATTTTAAAAGATATTGGAACCTTAGGACAAAAAAAGATTATACAATCAAAAGTGCTAGTTATTGGTATGGGAGGTTTGGGGTGTCCAGCCGCAGAGTTTTTAATAAGAGCAGGTGTAGGTTTAATAGGACTAGTGGATGATGATAAAGTTAATCTATCAAATATACATAGACAAAGCCTTTATAACACTCAAGACTTAAAAAAGTTTAAAGTTGAGGTTGCCGAAAAAAAACTTAGAAAAATTAATCCCAATGCTAAAATTATTTGTTATAAAATAAGAGTAAATACAGGTAATTTGAGAAAGATAATTGATAATTTTGATTATGTGATTGATGGATCAGATAATTTTAAAACTAAATTTTTATTGAATGATTTTTGTATAAAAACTAAAAAATTTTTAGTTACAGGTGCTATAAGCAAATTTGATGGACACCTTTTTACCTTTGATTTTAAAAATAAAAAGAACTCGTGTTTAAGATGTTTTTTTCAAGAGGAGAAGATTTCTGATGACATATTGAATTGTGAGTATGAAGGAATTCTAGGAAGCGTAGCTGGAATTATAGGTGTAATTCAGGCCAATGAAATATTAAAAAAAATTTTAAATATTGGGAAAAACTTAAATAACTCAATTTTAATTCTAGATTTGCTGAATTTAAATTTTAGAAAAGTAAAATTAAATAAAAGAAAATTTTGTCTATGTCGGAAAATTTAAAAAAAATCTTATTACTTTTTTTTATCATATTAACTCCTGATATTTCAGTATCAGAAGAAATTTTTCTATCCCTAAAAAAAAATAAAGTAAATGTAAGATATGGTCCAAGTTTTGACTCTCCAATAAAATTTATTTATAAAAAAATTAATCTACCGATTAAACAAATTGACAAAAAAGAAAATTGGAGAAGAATTATTGATTTAAAAAATAATAGTGGGTGGATACACTGGTCTCAATTAAAACCTGTAAACTCAATAATTCCATTAAAAGATAAAATATTATTTAAAAAACCTTCTAATTTTTCTTTGCCTGTGGCAAAAATTAGGAAAGGAAGAGTTTTAATTGTTCAAAAATGTGATGGAAATTGGTGCAAAGTAAAGACCAAAAAAATTAGTGGTTGGATTAAAAATAACAATCTTTGGGGAAAGATTAATTGATTTCTAAACGTATTTAAATTTTAATAGATCTAACTATTTTTGTTGTTCACACACATCTTTAATAACAGGTGTATTTGCACAAATACCACACTTGGTTTTTTGAACAATACATCCATCATCAAGAATTTCAACATCCACAACTTTATCACACTTTGAACAGGTG
This sequence comes from uncultured Pelagibacteraceae bacterium, assembly GCA_902509725.1. The sequence goes on from CABWYI010000019.1 coordinate 9,705, forward strand.
GACGAAATTGTTAGACCACATTTTTTACAGTTATAATTTTCAATATGCATATTTAAGAAATAATTATGTAAAAAAAAAATTCAACAAAAAAATAGTGAGAATAATAATCATTTACAAATTTTTTTTGCGAATAATTCTTATTATCAATTTTTAATCAGGTAATTAATTTTTCTAATTTTTAGATCTGCTTGCCCACCATTTATCTAGAATAAAATACCATACAGCGTTTGCTAGTGGTTCGATAATTGCATCTGAAAGGGCTATCAAAAAAGAAACATCAGCTATTAACATTAAAACAGTTATGGCAATTATAAAATGTCCAAGTGTATAGATGATAGTTCTTAAAATTGAACCTCTATTATTCTTATAGATATTACTAGCGGCTGTAAATATTCCGTTAGTTAATTCCATTATTCTTTAAAAGGACTTTCTAATACGCACGCTACAAGGTGTATTCTTGCTTGCTCACCCCCATTAAAAAAATTATGGTATTTTGTATTGTTAGTTATCCAAACTTTTCCATCCGCTGGCAAATGTTTAGCAACATTTTCTATTACCATTGAGCATCCTTTATTAGTTATAATTGGTACATGAAGTCTGCATTCAGGATCTTTATGCCAGCTTAAAGTAGATCTTGGTTCTTTGAGCAATAATCTTACTCTTCCAAGTTTAAATCTTTTACTTAATATCTCGTAAACTTCCTTAAAATAAGTCTTTTCAAATTCTGGAACTAGTTGAGTATACTTTGACTCGTCTATTTCAATATCTCTGGACACCTCATTGCCCGTATCATCAGCGATAGTCCAGTATTTACCTCTTATATTGTTTCCTTTTATAGAATTTTCATCATTCGGAATTTGATTAATTGGGATTGCACCAAAATGCGTAACCCCTGGGGTATTAAATTTCTTTCTTAATAATATTTTATCTAAATCTTCTCTTAGTCTTGAGATGTCAAAATTTAGTTCTGGAACCTGGTAAAAGTCTTCGAAGCTTACTGTTGTCATATATGCGCTCTTCTTTTTTTCATATTGATTAATTTAACTTTAAATCAAATCTATCTGCATTCATAACTTTAACCCATGCAGAAATAAAATCTTTAATAAATTTATCTTGTGATTCATCACATGCATAAACTTCTGCTAAAGCTCTAAGTTGTGAATTTGATCCAAAAATTAGATCAACCCTTGTACCTTTCCACTTAGCTTTTTTTGTTTTACGGTCACTTCCAATAAATGTTTGCTCTGATTTATCTGTTTCTTTCCAAGTTATGTTCATGTCTAATAAATTTCTGAAGTAATCGTTTGACAGTGCGCCTGGTTTATTAGTGAAGACTCCATATTTTGAATTATCAAAATTAGTATCAAGTACACGCATTCCACCTATAAGGACTGTCATTTCTGGTGCTGTTAAACCCATTAACTGTGCTTTATCAATTAGTTTTTCTTCCGCTGAAACATTTGATGCTCCACTTTTTAAGTAATTTCTAAAACCATCTGCTTGTGGTTCTAACAAACCAAATGAATGAACATCTGTTTGATTTTGTCTTGCATCACCTCTTCCAGCATAAAAAGGAACCTTAATCTTTTGTCCAGCTTTTTTTGCAGCCATTTCAATCCCAACTCCACCAGCAAGAACAATTAAATCAGCCATTGAGACACTTTTGTTTTTAGTATCAAATTTATCCTTAATTTTCTTTAAAGCAGAAATTGTTTTTTTGAGCTTATTAGGATTGTTTACTTTCCAATCTTTTTGTGGTTCTAGCGTAATTCTTGCACCATTAGCTCCACCTCTTTTATCTGATCCTCTAAAAGTTGATGCTGAGGCCCATGCTGTAGTTACTAAATCCGAAATTAATATTTTTGACTTTAAAATTTTAAGTTTTAAATCATTAATATCTTTTGTTTTAAGTTTATATTTTGGTCTATCAATTGGATCCTGCCAAATTAATTCCTCTTTTGGAACATCACTTCCAAGATAGCACGCTCTGGGGCCCATGTCTCTATGGGTTAATTTAAACCAAGCTCTTGCAAATGCATCATGAAACTCTTTTGGGTTATCGTGAAAATGTCTAGTTATAGGACCGTAGCTTGGATCAACTTTAAGCGAAATATCTGTTGTTTGCATCATTGGAGGATGAAGGACATTCTTATCATGTGCATCTGGAACCATTTTAATTTCTTGGCCATTTTTCTTAGGTGTCCACTGATGAGCACCCGCTGGACTCTTGGTTAGTTCCCATTCATGTCCATACAAACAATCTAAATATCCCATATCCCATTTGATTGGATTTTGAGTCCATGCTCCCTCAATTCCGCTACTAATTGTGTCTGCTCCTTTACCTGATTTATAGCCACTGTTCCATCCAGTAGCTTGATCTTGAATTTTTGAAGCTTCAGGATCTGGACCTTTAAAAGACTCAGCTGCTGCTCCATGTGATTTTCCAAAGGTATGGCCTCCAGCAACTAAAGCTGCTGTTTCATAATCATTCATTGCCATTCTTCCAAAAGTTTCTCTGATATCATTAGCTGCTAAAAGTGGGTCTGGATTTGCATCAGGTCCTTGTGGATTTACATAAATTAAACCCATATGTGAAGCACCTAGAGGCTGTTCTAAATCTCTCTTACCACTATATCTTTTTACATCCAGCATTTCTTTTTCTGAACCCCAGTAAATATCGTCCTCTGGCTCCCAGATGTCGACTCTTCCAGCTCCAAAACCAAAAGTTTTAAACCCCATTGAATCTAATGCTACATTTCCAACTAAAATAAAAAGATCTGCCCAAGAAATCTTATCTCCATATTTTTGTTTAATTGGCCATAATAATAATCTTGCTTTATCTAAATTTACATTATCAGGCCAAGAATTTAATGGTGCGAAACGCTGATTGCCTGTTCCAGCTCCTCCTCTGCCATCGCCTGTTCTATAAGTCCCTGCTGCATGCCATGCAAGTCTAATAAATAATGGGCCATAATGACCATAATCTGCAGGCCACCATTTTTGTGAATTAGTCATCAATTTTTTTAAATCTTTTTTTAAAGCTTTAAAGTTAAGTTTTTTAAACTCTTTTGAATATTTAAATCCATTATCCATTGGATTAGATAAAT
>CABWYI010000020.1 GCA_902509725.1 uncultured Pelagibacteraceae bacterium
CAATGGCAATACAAACACTGTTTATATCAACCCACTAAATTCTCTTAGATTCGTATTAAATAAAGTCAAAAAAGATAAAATTAATCTAAAAAAAGATTTTTGGGTTTTTACCGGATCATCAGTTGGAGTTGTCCCAATCAAAGGAAAAGGGCTCTATATTGGTCAAATTGATAAACTTGGATCTGTAAAAGCAATTATAAGGTAATTAATCTAACTAAAAATTTTTTTATTTTAATTCGTATAATTCCCAATTAGTTTCATCTGCAACTCTTCTATATAAAGACTTTGCTCTTACATTATCACTTCGTGTAATCCATCTTATTAAGTTCCATCCATTTTTTTTTGATATTTTTTTTAATCCAATTAAAATTTTCTCACCAATCCTTTTACCTCTATGACCTGGATCAACATAAAGATCATCTAAAAAACCAATATCCTGTCCAGTTAATGGTCTTGGCATTCTTCTGTAATGAGCAAATCCAACAACTTTACCATTAACTTCATAAAAAAGACCTTCGACTTCATGATCTTTATTATGCAGCCAACTCCAAACTGTATTTAAAATTTTTTCATTCATTTCAACTTTATAAAATTCAGCATAACCCCTATAAAGTTTTTCCCACTGATCTTTGTCTTTTAATTGAATTTCCCTAATCATTTAAATTTCAGACCTCGCTCTTAATCTTTCGTATATAAGTTTTGCCTTTATTCCTAAATTCAAAAATGGTTGTGGTGGCAACCAAGTTGGTTTACTTCTAGCTTCTATAGTTTCAATTTCTTTTGTTTGTTCATTGCTTGCTTTAATGGCAATCTGTTCTCCAAATAAAGTTCCAACACCTATTCCAGAACCATTATAACAACCTGCTACAAATATATTTTCGTCAATTTTTTCAAAAAGTTGCGAGCTATTTCTAGTTCTTGAAACAATTCCAGACCAAGTTGATTGGATTATATCATCTGGTAATTGTGGAAATCTTTTTTTAATACCAATTTTTTGTAAAATTGATCTTTTTTTTAAATCCGATTGAACCATCTTATAAGGATTATGAACTTCAGCAGTATTTCTAATTAAAATACGTCTATCTTTAGTAAATCTAACGGTAGCTCCCATCGGTCTTACAGGTAAAACTCCCCACTCTTTCGGCTCTCCAATTAATTTAAACTCATCGTTAGTTAAGGGCCTTGTCATAAAGTGATTCGAAAATTATAGTTTTTTTTTATACCTAGTGATTTTAGAAATCCATTAGTAGCAAAAATTATTTTTTTAGTCTTAACCAAGCCAATTTTGAAATTACAATTAATTGTACTATTAACCTTTTTCCAATTTAATAACTGTGTATTTTCATAAAGTTTTACATTTTCAGGCAATGTATCAATCATTGCTCTAACTAATTTTCCTGGATGCAATAAAATTCCTCCCTTTGTATGTAAAGCAACATTATAGAAGTTAGTACCTAATCTTTTTGTGAGATCCTCTTTAAATAACAAATTGTGCTCGAAACCTAATTTAGAGATAGTTTCTGAGAAATTTTCTAAAATATCTTTATCTTCAAACTTAGATGATGCAAAATACTTTCCACATTTATTCCAATCACAGTCAACTTGATGCTCTTTGATAAATCTTTCAACTGCTTCTATTCCTAATTTATAAATATCTGCTTTTTTTTTATAATTTTCCAATTCTTTATTAGATGTGAAACCATCATTGAGTGTTGTATCAACCAAGTAACCTGAGTTTCTTGAGCTTGCACCCTCTCCTGCTAATTGAGAATCTACCAATAATATTTTTTTATTAGGATATAGTTGGCCTAGTTTCCTTGCAGCAGATAATCCAGTATAGCCAGCACCTATAATCAACCATTCACAACTTAAATCAGATGAAAGTGTTTGAATATAACTTCTTGGATTTAGATCATTTATCCAGCTACAACTATTATCATTAATAACCACCATAATGAAAGATTACGATAATTTATTACTATTTTAAAGGTCTTAAGAAACTAAACTAAAGAAGGTTGTTTCTTCATGTCTGCTTTGTTAATACCAGCAACTTTAACTGGTTTCTTCATTGCATCTCTTCTAAAGGGTTCACCAAGCTCTTGGTTAAGAATTACTTCAATAAAAGTTGTAATACCTTTCTTTTGATCTTCACAAGATTGTTTGATAGCTGCTGTAGTTTCTTCCATTGTTCTAACAGTAACACCTTTTAAACCACAAGCATCAGCTACTTTTGCATAACTTAATTCTGGATCTAACTCAGTACCAACAAAATTATTATCAAACCAAAGAGTAGTATTTCTTTTTTCTGCGCCCCATTGATAATTTCTAAAGATTACCATTGAAATCGCTGGCCATTCTTCTCTTGCGCAAGAACTCATCTCATTCATACTAATTCCAAAAGCTCCGTCTCCTGCAAAACCTATTACGGGTGTGTCAGGGCAACCAATCTTTGCACCTAAAATTGAGGGAAATCCATAACCACATGGACCAAATAATCCTGGTGCTAAATATTTTCTTCCTTTTTCAAAAGTTGGATAAGCATTTCCTATTGCACAATTGTTTCCAATATCGCTTGAAATGATTACATCTTCTGGCATTCCTGCTTGAATAGCTCTCCAAGCTTGTCTTGGAGACATTCTGTCTTTATCTCTTTCTCTCGCTTCTTTATTCCAAACTGTACCTTTATCATCATCTTCGTGGTCTAAGCTTGATAATTTTTGTAACCAAGCTGATTTAGTTTGGTGAATAATATCTTTTCTTTTTTGTCTGTCTGTATCACCAGCTGTAGATGATAGTTGAGACAATAATTGTTGCGCAACTAATTTAGCGTCCCCACAAATTCCAACTGTAACTTTTTTTGTTAAACCAATTCTGTCTGAATTAATATCAACTTGGATGATGCTTGCGTCTTTGGGCCAATAATCCATTCCGTATCCAGGTAATGTTGAAAAAGGATTCAATCTTGTTCCTAAAGCTAAAACAACATCAGCTTTTTGAATTAATTCCATTCCAGCTTTAGAACCATTATAACCTAAAGGACCCGCAGCTAACGGATGACTTCCTGGAAAACTATCGTTGTGTTGATAGCCTGAGCAAACAGGTGCATCTAATTTTTCTGCAAGTTTTTTACAATCTTTAATCGCACCGCCAATTACAACTCCTGCTCCAGAAAGTATTACTGGAAATTTTGCTTTCGATAATAGGTCAGCAGCTTTTTTAATTGCATCTACTCCACCTGCCTGTCTCTCTAATCTTACTATTGGTGGTAATTCAATATCAATTACTTGTGTCCAATAATCTCTTGGAACATTTATTTGTGCTGGCGCTGAGCCTCTAATCGCTTTTTCAATTACTCTATTTAATACTTCTGCCATTCTTGAAGGGTCTCTAACTTCTTCTTGATAGCAAACCATGTCTTTAAATAAATTCATTTGTTCAACTTCTTGGAAACCACCTTGTCCCATAGTTTTATTTGCTGCTTGAGGTGTAACCAATAATAAAGGTGTATGATTCCAGTAAGCAGTTTTAATTGGGGTTACAAGTCCAGTTATACCTGGACCATTTTGTGCTATTACCATTGACATTTTTCCAGTAGCTCTTGTATAGCCATCTGCAATTAATCCACCATTTGTTTCATGAGCAACATCCCAAAAAGTTATTCCTGCTTTAGGAAAAATGTCTGAGATTGGCATAAAAGCTGAGCCAATTATACCAAAAGCATGTTCAATGCCGTGCATTTGTAAAACTTTTACAAAAGCTTCTTCTGTTGTCATTTTTGTCATTAGTAGAACCTTTCTAAACTAGTAAATGTAATATTTTTTTATAAAACTATTTGTTAAATGACGCGATTAATATATAAGATTTCTAAAAATTCAAATAAACAAATCGACACTATATATATGGCTACAGATATCATAATCCATGACCAAAAGGATAATGTTGGGGTCGTTGTTATTGAGAAAATTACCCCAAAACAAGACTGTAAATGCTGGATTATGGAAAATGACAGCTCTACAAATATTCAATCAATGGATGAAATTCCCTTAGGACATAAAATTGCGATGGTTGACCTTAAAGAAGGTGACACAATTCTAAAGTATGGTCATGATATTGGAAAAGTAGTAAAATCAATCAAAAAAGGTGAGCATGTTCATGTTCATAATGTAAAAACAAAGAAGTGGTAAAAGAATGGAAATCCCAAAAAGTTTTTTAGGTTTCAAAAGAGAAAATGGAAGAGCTGGAACTAGAAACCATGTAATTATTCTTCCTGTTGACGATATATCAAATGCTTGTGCTGAAGCAGTAGCAAATAATATCAAAGGAACAATAGCTTTACCTCATTCATATGGAAGACTTCAATTTGGTGCTGATTTAGAATTACACTTTAGAACAATGATTGGAACTGGAAGCAACCCAAACGTTGCGGCTGTTATCGTAATTGGTATTGAACCTAAGTGGACAAAAAAAATTGTTGATGGAATAGCCAAAACTGGAAAACCTGTTGAAGGTTTTCACATAGAAAGAACTGGTGATATTGGTACAGTCATGAAAGCATCTAAAAAAGCACAAGAATTTGTAATGTGGGCATCTGAAAAACAAAGAGAAGAGTGTCCAATAAGTGATTTATGGATTTCTGTTAAGTGTGGAGAGTCTGATACAACATCTGGTCTTGCAGCAAACCCAACTGTAGGAAATTTGATGGACAAACTTGAACCACTAGGAGTTCATTTATGTTTTGGTGAAACTTCTGAACTTACTGGCGCAGAAAAAGTTTGTGCAACAAGAGGTGCAACAAAAGAGGCTTCAGATAAATTTATGAAAACTTGGAGCGCTTACAATGATTTTATTTTAAAAGAAGCAACAGATGATTTGTCAGAAAGTCAACCAACCGCAGGTAATATAGCGGGTGGCTTAACTACTATCGAAGAAAAAGCTTTTGGAAATTTTCAAAAAATTGGTAACTGTAAATTTGTAGATGTTTTAGAGCCAGCTGAAGAACCAAAAAAAGGAAAAGGTTTATATTTTATGGATACTTCATCAGCTGCCGCTGAATGTGTTACTCTTCAAGCAGCTGCAGGGTTTAATATTCATTTATTTCCAACAGGACAAGGAAACATAGTTGGTAACCCAATTGAACCGGTTGTAAAATTAACTGCAAATCCTCTGACAGTTAAAGGTATGGGGGAGCATATCGATTGTGATGTATCTAAGATTCTTTCAAGAGAGATGAATATGTCTGAGGCGGGAGACAAACTCATCGAGACAACTCTAAGGGTTGCTAATGGAAGATTAACCTGCGCTGAAGCTTTAGGCCATAAAGAATTTGTTATGACTAAACTTTATAGAAGTGCATAATCTCAATCTTATTAGATAGTGTTTTCAAAACTTGTTTATATAAAAAGAATTTTTCCAGGTGTAACTTTAGCTTTAATCTTTTTTTTATTTTCTCAGGGAATTAATAATGTGTTGGCTATCGAAATTTTTGGTACACCTAAAAGTCCAATCTCAACAGTATTGATAGCAATACTTTTAGGAATTTTAATGGGAAATGCTTTTACGCCAAGACCCGGTATGATGGTTGGTCTTGATTTCACTCAGCAGTATATTCTTAAGATTGGAATTATCTTTTTAGGAATAAGACTAAGTTTTGAAGAGTTTTTGAAATTTGGGTCAATTGCTATACCGCTAATAATTTTCTGTATTATAGGAGTTTTAATATTAATTAAGTTGTTAATTAAAAAAGTACCTATTTCATCAAAAATGTCTTATCTGATTGCTATTGGTACAAGTGTATGCGGAGCAACTGCTATTGTTGCAACAGCTCCAGTCATTAATGCAAAAAAAACTGAAGTTGCATATGCCATTGCGAATATTACTTTATTTGGAGTAATTGCAATGCTTGTATATCCATATTTTGCAGAATGGTATTTTAATGAGGATGATCTAAAAGCTGGCCTTTTTTTGGGTACTTCAATACATGAAACCTCACAGGTCGCAGCTGCTGGATTGATTTATGATCAACAATTTAACAGTCCAGAAACTTTAAATGTGGCTACTGTTACTAAATTAATAAGAAATACATTTCTTGTGATTATGATCCCATTGTTTGCATTTTTATATAATAGAGGTGAAGTTAAAAATGAAAAATACTCTATTCTTAGTATTTTTCCATACTTTGTTCTTGGATTCATTGGAATGATCGTAATAAGAAATTTAGGTGATCAATTGTTTTCAGATGAAAACAATAATTATCTTCTTTGGATGAATTTTATTGAGTATTTAAAAATTTTAGCTACAACTTTTTTGACTATGGCTATGGCAGCAGTAGGAATATCGATTAACTTAAGTGAATTGAAATCAATGGGTTATAAACCTTTTATTGTAGGGTTGATTGCTGCGGTTACCGTTGGTTTTATAAGTCTTATTTATATCGAAACTATATCAAAATTTTTTATTTAGCAGGTTTATTAAAATATTTTTTTCTCATATTTGAAAAAAATCTTCTAATAAATGCAGCTCCTACACCCAAAGTTACTGCAAACAAAATAGAAAATAATCCATAAAAAAATGGCATATCTTTAGAAAATTCTAAAATAAATTTTGAGAAAAAATTTAAATCAGTATTTGCTACTTTAGAAATTTCTTTTTGAATTTCTTTTGCAAAAAAAGTATCGTAAGCAATTGCTATTCCAACAACCAGCAATAAAATTGCTAACAATGCTTTTAATCCAGAGCTATCGATTTTTTCACCTAATTTTTGACCAATCTGTACTCCTAATATTGATCCAACAACCAACATAACAACTAACATCAGGTCTATTGAGCCGTAATTAAATGAATGCAAAAAAGTAACTATGACACTTACAAAAATAGTTACAAACAAAGAAGTCCCTGGCACCAGTCGTGTTGGCATTTTAATAATGTAAATCATTGCAGGTACAAGAATAAAGGCACCACCTATACCCATTATCGCAGCTATAAATCCTACAACTAATCCAATTAAAATAGGTGTAAAAATACTTTCGTATAATTTTGATTTTGGAAATCTCATTCTTAATGGCAGGCCATGTATCCAATAATGAACGTGCAATTTTTTTCTTTCTATAACTTTATTTTTTGCTTTATCAATTTCACCAAGGCTCTCTACCAGCATCAAGGTACCAATAATTGCAAGAATATACATGTAAGCTAAAGAAATAACTGTATCAATTTTTCCTATTCCTTTAAAATAACTAAAAGTATAAATGCCTAATGCAGTTCCTATTGAACCTCCTATAACAATCATAAATCCCATCTTATAATCCAAAGTGTTTTTTAACCAATGAGTAGTAGATCCGGACACTGATGTTGCTAATATATTATTGGCTTCATTAGCAACTGCATAGGCAGGTGGAACTCCTAGAAAAATTAAAAATGGTGTCATTAAAAAACCACCGCCTACTCCAAATAAACCTGAAAGAACCCCGACTAATGCACTTAATAAAAGAATTTCAATTGGATTAACAAATACTTGGGCTATTGGTAAAAAAACGTCCATCTAAAAATATATAAACTTTTAATTTAAATTATTTAAAAGTTATAAATGTTCCAATTAAGATCACACCCCAACAAGTAGCGATTGCAGAAAAAATCCCAGTTTTAATAAAAGTTGTTTTTTTGTTGATTATTTTTTGAAGGATTTTTATATTCGAAAGGTGCATCTATATTCCTCAATACACCCACTAAAAAAATTGTCAAATTATAATTTAATATATAGTTGCACCAAAGACCTTGATCTCTCCATCTTCGACTCCAAGAACTAATCTGCCCAAAAACTCTCCTGGGATCTTCTTGTTTGTTTGTTTAATGAGAACGGTTATATGTTCTCCTCTTCTAAGAATGCCAAAAGGCTCATAAGTTTCTTTTAGATTTGTAATAAGTTCATTATTAGCCCACTGCTTTCCAAGCTCAACTTCATTTGCTCCAAACAGCATTTGTGTTGAAAAATCTCGTGTAAAACCTCCATAATCTTTAAGATTAGAGGATCTAACCAAATTATCCCAAAATGGCTTACCTAGTGCAAATATCTCTTCATTAGATTTAGCTAAAAGATCCATAGATGACTTACTCTTTATATAAACTTAAGAGGCTTTCTTCTTCTCATTCTCGTCTACTATATGATACACGGGCACTTTTTCCAGAGTGAATTTACCTGTTTTTGGGTCTCTTCTTGAAACTGTTAAACAGTGCCAATTTTCATCATCTAATTTCATATGATCCCCTCTGTAATAGTATCCTGGCCAACGAGTTTCTTCTCTAAACAAAGTATGCTCAGTAACACATTGAGATGTTAGGGTTCTATGTTTAAGTTCCCATGCTCTCATTAATTGGTGATAATCTTCAGCTCCTACTTTTTCCAAATCTTCTTGAAGCCATACTAGAAGCTCAAGAGCTCTTTTTAACATATTTCCATTAGTCATGTAATTAGATGTAATGCCACCGACGTACTCATCCATTATTTTTTGAAGTCTTTGTAAACCTTGAATCGGAGAAATGTAACTTGGAGAAACAGTACCACCTGTTATTTCATTTTGAGCTACTGTGAAAGTTTCTAAGGGTTTGTAAACTGCAGTTTTAAAGTCTTCACATTGTTTATCAGAAACATCAATACCATCAGCTTTTTTATCTTCTATATATTTTACCGCAGCTTTTGCAGCTAACCTTCCTTCAGTAAAAGAACCAGATGAAAACTTATGAGCACTCCCACCAACAGTATCTCCTGCTCCAAATAAACCATCAATAGTTAACATTCTATTGTATCCCCAAAAGTATTCTGGTGGAGATAAATCTTCTGGTCCACTTACCCAAGCTCCTGAGCAAGTTGCGTGAGAACCCATTACATATGGTTCAGATGTAGTTAATTCTGGATTAGTGTGTTTTGGATCAATATTCTGAGAAGCCCAAACTACAGCTTGACCTACAGTCATTCCTAAAAAGTTTTCCCAACCAACAGTTTCCAAATGAGGATCTTGAAAAGCTTCTTTGGTTACCATATGAATAGGACCACCACCTGCAGCAACTTCTTGTATAAATGCATGGTTTCTTAAACATGTGGGAGTTGGATGATGATCAATGTATTCTCCAACTAACTCTTTCGTCTGGTCATACCACTTCTTTTCATAGTTCTCTCCATTAGCATTTTGAGTATATGTTTTTAGGTGTAAAAAATATGCTCCAACAGGACCATAACCATCTTTAAATCTACATAAAACAATTCTGTTTTCCATTTGTGTCATTTTTGCACCTGCTGCAATAGGTAAAGCGTAAGCTGAACCATTGCTCCAAGGAGCATACCAAGTTCTTCCCATTCCCTCACCAACTGCTCTTGGTTTAAAAATATGTGATGCTCCACCTGCTGCAACTATTACAGTTTTGGCCCTAAATACATGAAAATCTCCAGTCCTCATATTAAAACCAACAGCTCCACCAATTCTATTTTCTTGAGCCTCATCCATTAACAAATGAGTAACCATTATTCTGTTATAAATTTTATCCGCAGATTTTTTAGCTGCTTCAGCAACTATAGGTTTATAACTTTCGCCATGAATCATTATCTGCCACTTACCTTCTCTCAAATATCTACCAGTTTTTTCATTTTTCATCATTGGTAGTCCCCACTCATCAAACATATGTACAGTCGAGTCTACGTGACGAGCCATATCATAACCTAAATCTTCTCTGACCATTCCCATTAAATCATTTCTTGCATATCTTACGTGGTCTTCAGGTTGATTCTCATCCCATTGCATTCCCATATAACAATTGATTGCATATAATCCCTGAGCAACAGCTCCACTTCTATCGATATTAGCTTTTTCAACACATATAATTTTTAAATCTCTTCCCCAGTGTCTGGCTTCAAAAGTTGCACCTGTGCCAGCCATTCCACCACCAACGACTAATACATCGCATTCTTCAAAATGTGTTTTGTATTTAGCCATTAATAATAAACTCCCTTTTTAAAAGAATCTTTTGGAACAGAGGGTAATTCTTGTTTTGTATTTAATCCCTCAGGTTCGCTATATAATCTCTGTGAATTTATTTCTCCTTGATTAGGAATATCCCCATCAGCAAGTTTAGGAATAAATTTTCCCCAGGGTTTTGTTGTTATTGGAGAAACAAAATTCTTTTCAGTTCCATTTCTAAATTTTATTTTCCAAGAAATTGTTCCTTTTTTCTCTTCTCTTCTTACTCTAACGCTATGACCCATTGGTGCAAAGTCGGCGTAGCCTCTTACATCTATTGCATGATTTGGACAAGCCTTAACACACGAGTAACATTCCCAACAAAAATTAGGTTCAATATTTTTTGCACGTCTAATGTTTTCATCTATGTGCATAATATCTGATGGACATATATCCACGCAGTGACCACAGCCATCACATCTAGTCATGTATACAAAAGTTGACATAATTTTTATTTTTCTCCTTTTTTTATTAACATATTAATAGTGCTTTGGCTCTTCTCTTTTTATACCTAGGCCAAATTGCTCAGGTGCATCAGCTGGTGGTGGTAAATTATCTCTTGAACCATCGGCTTCAGCTAAATTTTTTTGTATAGCTGCCCCAGGTTTATAAAACATATGAGCAAATTTAGACCAGTAAACACCACCAAATAGAATCAAATTTGATGCTACAAATAAAATTAAAAATAAATAAGATAAACCCAGTTGACCATTAAATTGCATATAAGACCAGGCTAGTCCGAAAGTTGAACAAGCAAGTAATGCCAAAACAAATAAATCTGCCTTAATAATTCTATACCAAGGGTGGGCTTCTGCGGATACATCAACTCTTAAAAAAAACCAAAACCAATATCCACCTATACAAGTTAAAATAGCTCCTACATGCCAAAGTGTTGACCACATTTCAGAGTTGGGTTTATTCATTCCAGTATAACAAAAAACTAAAATGGCAGTTGATATCCAAAATAAAATTGTTCCGTACATACCAAGAACATGCGCTAGTCTTCTTTTGCCAAAACCAAGTTCTGAAGTTGTTCCAATATCAACAACTGTTGTTTTAGCAATTATAGAGGTCTTCTCACCGATGCCCAATTTTTTTGTAGCTGATAATTTTGCTTTTTTTGCATTAT
>CABWYI010000021.1:0-2500 GCA_902509725.1 uncultured Pelagibacteraceae bacterium
AAAAATGAAAGACCAAGCTATTGACAGAAATTTATTTAATAAAAAAATATTTAAGAATATTGGAATAAAAACTGTTCATAATTATTATGGAATGGTCGAACAAACAGGATCTATTTTTTTAGAATGTGAAAAAGGCTATTTCCACTCATCAATTTTTTCTGAGATTTTAATTAGAGACAATTATCTAAAAATTGCTCCACTAAAAAAAAAAGGACTCATACAAGTTTTTTCTTTACTTCCTTTAAGCTATCCTGGTCACAATATATTAACAGAGGATATAGGCAAGATTGAAGGAGTCGATAATTGTAAATGCGGTAGAAAGGGTAAATATTTTTCAATTATTGGTCGTGCTCCAGATACTGAAATAAGAGGCTGTAGTGATGTGTGATAATTTTAGAGAAAAAATAAGAATTGTTTTAGGGAAACTAAATACTTCAAGTAAACCACTAAAAATTTTTGATAATAAAGTTATAGATTTTTTAAATGAAATTTCAATTGAGGTAATGAAAGATAAAAAAAATTTATCCTTTAGTGACCTAATTACTTTTGGATTTTGGTGTAGAAAATCAAATATATTGAAATTATCAAAAAACTATAACAAATCAATTTTTATGATTGGACGAGGATCAATTTTACATATTACTCCCTCAAATGTTCCAATGAACTTCGCTTACTCTTTATCATTTGGGCTGTTATCAGGGAATAGAAATATTATTAGGCTGCCAGGTAGAAATTTTATACAGACAAAGTTATTATGTAAAATTATCTCAAAAGTTTTAAAGAAATCAAAATTCCAATCACTGAGTGATAAAATATGTTTAATTAAATATGAAAAATCAAATTTAATATCATCAAAATTATCCCAAAATGTCGACTCAAGAGTAATCTGGGGAGGAGATGAAACAATAGATCAATTTAAAAAATACCCAACTTCTCCAAGATGTATAGATTTATGTTTTTCCAATAGATACTCCATTTCATTAATTAATATAAAAGAAATTTCAAAACTCAGTGAATTAGAAATGGAAAACTTAGCTATGAAGTTTTTTAATGATGCGTATTTAATGGATCAACAAGGCTGTTCATCGCCACAAGCAATAGTTTGGATTGGTAAGAATAGCTTATATAAAAAAAAATTTTGGAATATTTTATCGTCTATAGTGACAAAAAAATATGATAATGATATTTCAATTACAAATAAAAAAATGGCAGCATTGTCAAGCGCTGCAATAAATTCAAAAATAGATTTTAAAGCAAATTTTCAAAATTTTAAATTAATAAAACTTAATATTAAAAATCCATCAATAGAGATAGAAAAAATTCAATGTCACTTTGGTACATTTATAGAAATTGATATTAAAAAATTAGACGATATTAAAAAAATAATTACTAAAAAATTTCAAACAATTACTTGTTATGGAATAGATAATAATAATCTAAGAAAAGTTATAGAGAATTCTGGTTTAACTGGTATAGATAGGATTGTGCCTATCGGAAGAGCTTTTGACATGGGTCCAATTTGGGATGGCTATGATATTATATACTCATTATCAAGAATTGTGGGTGAATAAATGACAGGAAAAAAAATCAATAGCAAAACTTTGTCTAAAAAAGACTTGATAAAAATTTTAAAAATTACAGATCCGTTTTTACTATTAGATAAAGTAGAAAAAATTAATCCTGGCAAAAATGGAATTGGAGTAAAAGTCTTAAAAGACGATGAGTGGTTTTTTAAATGCCATTTAATTGGCGAACCAATAATGCCTGGAACGCTCCAAACAGAGGCGATGTTGCAAACTATAATTTCAATAATCTATTTCTCTTCATCGAAAGAAGAAAAAAATTGTTTAATAACAAAGTCCTCAACTAATTTTTTTTCTAAGATAAATAAAAAAGGAGAAATGATTATAGATGCTGAAATTTTAAATAATAGAAATGGTGCAATAGAGGCAAAAGCTTCGATCTTTTTTGAAAAAAAAAAGGTAAGTGGTGGGTTATTTAAATTTTTTAATCCAAACAAATTAAATATTTAAATTGAATATATATGAATAAAAATTTGCCTAAAAATTTTAAAGCTCTTTTTGTAAAAAAGGATAAAGAAAAATTTAAATTATATCTAGGAAGAAAAAATATTAATAGTTTAAAAAAAAATGAAGTTATAATTAAAGTTTTGTATTCTTCACTTAATTATAAAGATATTTTAATCTGCTTAGGAAACCCTGGTCTTGTAAGAAAATACCCTCACATTCCTGGAATAGATGCATCTGGAGTGGTAATAAAATCGAGTACAGCAAAATTTAAAGCAGGCGATAAAGTTATGGTAGTTGCACAACCATTAGGTGTTAATTCTGATGGTGGATTTTCTCATTACATAAAAGTACCTTTTAATTGGGTAGAAAAGATTCCAAAAAACTTTTCTATGAAAAAATCAATGATGTTTGGAACTGCAGGCTTTACAGCCTCGTTAGCGGTATTAACACTATTAAAAAAAAGAATAAAA
>CABWYI010000021.1:5000-7330 GCA_902509725.1 uncultured Pelagibacteraceae bacterium
ACATCTATTTATTCAACGCACTACCTAAATAGTTTTCGCGGAAAACCAGCTATCTACGAATTTGGTTGGCCTTTCACCCCTTACCACAAGTCATCCAAAGACTTTTCAACGTCAACTGGTTCGGTCCTCCGGTAAGTGTTACCTTACTTTCAACCTGCTCATGGTAAGCTCATTCGTTTTCGGGTCTAATTCATTAAACTAATCGCCCTATTAAGACTTGCTTTCGCTGCGCCTACACCTAGATGGCTTAAGCTTGCTTAATAAATTAAGTCACTGACCCATTATACAAAAGGTACGCCGTCACTCTAAAAAGAGCTTCGACTGATTGTAGGCATGCGGTTTCAGGTTCTATTTCACTCCCCTAATAGGGGTTCTTTTCACCTTTCCCTCACGGTACTAGTTCACTATCGGTCACTGAAGAGTATTTAGGCTTAGAGGGTGGTCCCCCTGTATTCGAGCAGGATTTCACGTGTCCCGCTTTACTCATGAATTTTATTAAACTTTACTAATACGGGACTATCACCCTCTATGGTTAGCTTTTCCAAACTATTCAAATTTTTTTAACAAAACTACTGGCCTAATCCGCGTTCGCTCGCCACTACTAACGGAATCTCAATTGATTTCTTTTCCTCTGGTTACTTAGATGTTTCAGTTCTCCAGGTTGTCTCTTTAAACCTATTTATTCAGTTTAAAGTACCACATAAAGTGGTGGGTTTCCCCATTCGGAAATTTTCGGATCAAAACTTACATACAGCTCCCCGAAACTTATCGCAGTATATCACGTCCTTCTTCGGCTTTCAGTGCCAAGGCATCCGCCACACGCCCTTAAACGCTTGATTTATGCACAGAAAAAAATTCTGTGTTGAATCAAATTTTTATTTTGAACATTAGCTAATAACATTACTAATGTTCGGATATAGATATTGATATTAATTATTATTTTTATTTACAAATTTTTATAACTAAGTGTTTTGGTGGAGGATAGCGGGATCGAACCGCTGACCTCCTGAATGCAAATCAGGCGCTCTCCCAGCTGAGCTAATCCCCCATGATCTTAAATTGGTGGGCCGAGAAAGACTCGAACTTTCGACCCCACCCTTATCAAGGGTGTGCTCTAACCAACTGAGCTACCGGCCCCCATGCAAGAGAAACACTAACTTTAAGAAGAGAAATGAGGACGGTCAACATTAACCGTGTATATTATTTAGAATGAAATTTTACTTTCATTCATCCTTAGAAAGGAGGTAATCCAGCCGCAGGTTCCCCTACGGCTACCTTGTTACGACTTCACCCCAGTCGCTGACTATACCGTGGTCAAGGGTTTTAAACCTTGCCTTAAGGTAGAACCAACTCCCATGGTGTGACGGGCGGTGTGTACAAGACCCGGGAACGCATTCACCGTGGCACGCTGATCCACGATTACTAGTAATTCCAGCTTCATGCACTCGAGTTGCAGAGTGCAATCCGAACTGAGGTATTTTTTAAGGATTTGCTTAACGTCGCCGTCTTGCTTCCTGTTGTAAATACCATTGTAGCACGTGTGTAGCCCAACACGTAAGGGCCATGAGGACTTGACGTCATCCCCACCTTCCTCCAGCTTATCACTGGCAGTTCTTTCAGAGTGCCCAACTTAATGATGGCAACTAAAAGTGAGGGTTGCGCTCGTTGCGGGACTTAACCCAACATCTCACGACACGAGCTGACGACAGCCATGCAGCACCTGTGTTTCGTCCGGCCGAACCGAAAACTTTAATCTCTTAAAGTCGCGACGAACATGTCAAGTGTTGGTAAGGTTCTGCGCGTATCTTCGAATTAAACCACATGCTCCACTACTTGTGCGGGTCCCCGTCAATTCATTTGAGTTTTAACCTTGCGGTCGTACTCCCCAGGCGGTGTGTTTATCGCTTTCGCTGCGACACTGAAAATAAATTTCCAACGTCTAACACACATCGTTTACGGCATGGACTACGAGGGTATCTAATCCTCTTCGCTACCCATGCTTTCGTTCCTCAGTGTCAGTATTGATCCAGAAAGCTGCCTTCGCAATTGGTATTCTTTCTAATATCTACGAATTTCACCTCTACACTAGAAATTCTGCTTTCCTCTATCAAACTCTAGCTGAAAAGTTTTGATGGCAGTTCCAGAGTTAAGCTCTGGGATTTCACCACCAACTTTTTCAACCACCTACGAACTCTTTAAGCCCAGTAATTCCGAACTACGCTAGGTCCCTTCGTATTACCGCGGCTGCTGGCACGAAGTTAGCCGGACCTTCTTATTCGGGTACAGTCATTTTCTTCCCCGACGAAAGAGCTTTACAACCCAAAGGCCTT
>CABWYI010000022.1 GCA_902509725.1 uncultured Pelagibacteraceae bacterium
AGGTCTTTTAAATAAAAAGACAAAATTAAAAACTGACAAAGATTTTGTTCAAAAATTACTAGAAAAATCAAATGTTGCAGTGGTACAAGGATCGGCATTTGGGTTAGATGGATACTTCAGAGTTTCCTACGCAACTTCCATGAAAAACCTAAAAAAGGCTATGGAGAGAATCAAGTCTTTTTGTGAAAGTTTATACTAGTTTAGTGAGATAAAAATTTTTCTGCTTCTAGTGCAGCCATACAACCCATTCCAGCAGCTGTTACAGCTTGTCTAAAAGTTTTGTCTTTTACATCTCCAGCAGCGTAAACTCCTGGAACATTAGTTTCTGTAGAGTCTGGTTTAGTTAATAAATATCCTTCTTTATCCATATCTAATTGTTCTTTAAATAAGGCTGTTGCTGGGTCATGACCAATTGCAATAAATAGACCATCTAATTTTAATTCATCAATCTTATTAGTTTTAAGGTTTTTAATTTTAATACCCTTAACATTTTTAGGCTCACCATCGCCTATAACTTCTTCAACAGCACTATCCCAGATAATTTCAATTTTTTTATTTTCCATCAATTTTTTCTGAAGCATCTTTTCAGCTCTTAATTCATCTCTTCTATGAATTAGTTTTACCTTTGATGCAAATTTTGTAAGAAACATTGCTTCTTCAACAGCAGCGTTACCACCTCCAACCACCGCAACCTCTTTATCTTTAAAGAAAAAACCATCACAGGTAGCACATGCAGAAACACCAAAGCCTCTAAATTTTTGTTCAGACTCTAAGTTTAACCATCTTGCTTGAGCACCAGTTGAAATTATTATACTATCCGCAGTATATTTTTGACCACTATCACCTAAAGCTTCAAAAGGTGTCGATTTTAAATTTACCGACGCGATATGATCTTCAATCATTTCAGTTCCAACAGCTTTAGCTTGATCCTTCATTTGATCCATTAACCACGGACCTTGAATTACATCAGCAAAACCTGGAAAATTTTCCACATCTGTAGTCGTAGTTAATTGCCCACCAGGTTCAGATCCATAAACTAAAATTGGATTTAACATTGCGCGTGCCGCATAAACTGCTGCAGTGTATCCGGCAGGACCGGATCCAATTATTAACACTTTTGTGTGTTTAGTTGGATTTTGACTCATATCAAAGCTATATAGTGATTAATGACTAAATTAAAAGGCATATTATTAACTCAGGGAATGCACGGAATGATTAGTCAAGTAGAAGGATTAGCAAAGGCTTTAGATTTAGATTTTACTCACCATACAGTTGAACTAAATAATTTTTGGAAAATTTTTCCTCCAAAGTTAACGCCGATTTCTCAAAATGTATTTAAAAAAATTAATGCAGAAGATTTTGATGTAATAATTTCGTGTGGAAGAAAAAGTGTAATTCCTTCAATTTACTTAAAAAAAAATTCATCTAAAAAAATTATAAATATTCATATTCAGGATCCAAAAGTAAATTTAGATAATTTTAGTTATGTCATTGCCCCAGAACATGACGGTCTTTCTGGTATGAATATTTTTTCTACAAAAGGGGCTATGCACTATCTTTCAAAAGAAGAAATTGAAAATAATTCTGATTATTTAAAAAATAGATTAGATACCAATAAAGAATATTTTTCATTAATTTTAGGTGGTCCTACTAAACATTATGATTATTCAGATGAAAATATTCTTAATATACTTGATTTATTTGACAATTTAATTTCTAAAAATAATCTTCAAGGTATCGTAATTCCGTCAATGAGAACACCACAGAATATAATTGAACTCTGTAAAAATAAATTGAGTAAAAATAGTTTGGTTATAGATAATGTTGATAAAAAAGCATATTTGTCTGCTTTATCCTTAGCAAAATATATTGCTGTTACATGCGACTCAACATCAATGATCTCAGAGGCTGCATTAACAGGAAAGCCAATATATGTCGCAGATATACCGGCAAAAAAAAATGATCACAGAATTAAAAAATTTAAAGAGCTATTTACTAAACTTAATATTATAAAAAAATTAGATAATAAATTAGAAACTTGGCACTATGAAACTCTTGATGAAACTAATAGAATAGCCAAAGAAATAAAAAAACAATTAACTTAATGTCATTTTTAGACTCAATTAAAAATCAATCAAAAAAGCATGAATTTCCCTTTGATCATTGGGAATACAATAATGCTCTTTCTAATGAGTCAATTAATGAAATTATAAAAGCAGATATTCCTGATGTTAGTAAACATAATCTTAATTATGATGGAACAAGAGCGATTGACGGTGGTGCGGCAGAATTTAGAGAAGGAATAGCTTCAGGAGGTGAGGCAATAAAATTTAGATGTTTTGTAACAAAAGAAAATGAAAAGCAATTTCCAAATCTAGTAAAATTTATCAACGAATTACAATCAAAAGAAGTACATCAAACTATTTCAAAAATGATCAATAAAGATTTATCAAATTCATATGTTAGAGTTGAAGTTATTTGTGATAGAGAGGGTTTTTGGTTAAAGCCTCACTGTGATATTAAAGAAAAGCTAATGTCTGGTTTAATTTTTATAAATAATGCTAATGAGTCTGAGGACCTTGGAACAGATTTTTATAATGAAAAATTAGAAAAGGTAAAAACAGTTCCTTACAAAAATAATTATGGATATATGTTTACTAGCGGGCCTAATACTTGGCACGGAATGGAAAAGAAGAAAATAGTTAAAGAAAGACGTTGTATTCAAGTAAACTATGTTACTTTTGAAACAGATTGGAAAGTCATCTAGTTTAAATATCTTGAAGCGAAATAACTTCTAATTTTTTAGTTTTAAGAGATTTGATTGCTTGTAAGCACGCTTGAGCTGTAGACATATTAGTACAATATGGAACTTTATTTTTAATCGTTGCTCTTCTAAGTGCTATTGCATCATTTAATCTATGTTCGGTATTTCCTCCACCAGTATTTATAACTAGCGCAATTTTCTTAGAGTCTAAAACATCAACAATGTGGGGGGATCCACTACTAACTTTATTAATAATTCTACATTTAATCTTATGTTTTCTAAAATATTCTGCAGTTCCTTTAGTTGCACAAAGTGTGAAATTTAATTTAATTAGCTCTTTTGCTAAATCTATTCCTTCATCTTTGTGTGAGTCTTTTAATGATACGAATGCAAGTCCCTGTTTTGGTAATGAGTTGGCAGCACCAATTTGACTCTTAGCAAATGCCATTCCAAAATCTTTATCAAATCCCATTACTTCGCCAGTTGACTTCATTTCAGGTCCTAAAAGTAAATCGCTGTTTGGAAATTTATTGAAAGGAAATACAGCTTCTTTTACAGCATACATTCCTTTAGATTTATTTTTTAAATTAAACTTTGATAACTTTTCACCAGCCATAACCCGTGATGCAACTTTAGCAAGTAGAATACCTTTTGCTTTTGATACAAACGGCACCGTTCTACTAGCTCTAGGGTTTACTTCTATTACATAAATTTCATCTTTTTTGATTGCAAATTGAATATTCATGAAACCTTTAACTTTTAGAGCCAAGGCTAATTTCTTAGTTTGATTTTCAATTTCTTTAATCAAATATGGTTTAATTGATATTGGAGGCAAGCTACAAGCCGAGTCTCCTGAGTGAATTCCAGCTTCTTCAATATGTTGCATGATGCCTGCAACATGTACTTGTTTTCCATCTGATATTGCATCAACATCAACTTCCATTGCATGATCAATAAATTTATCAATTAAAATTGGATTTTCTTCAGCTGCTTTAAAAGCTTCTTCAACAAAGTTTCTTAATTGGCTTTTTTCATGAACAATTTCCATTGCTCTTCCACCTAACACATAAGAAGGCCTAACCATTAATGGTAAGCCAATTTTTTCAGCTATCTTAATTGCTTGTTTGAAGTTTTTAGCAATTCCACTTTCAGCTTGTTTTAACTTTAACTTATTAAGTAGGTTTCTAAATCTATCCCTATCCTCTGCTAAATCAATCGATGTATATTGTGTTCCTAAAATTGGGAGTTTATTATCATATAAAAATTTAGCAAGCTTAATTGGAGTTTGTCCACCAAACTGAGCAATAACACCAATAAGGTTTCCTTTTTCTTTTTCTTTTTTAATTATGTTAAAGACGTATTCTTCTTTTAAAGGCTCAAAGTATAATCGATCGCTCGTATCATAATCAGTTGAAACCGTTTCAGGATTACAGTTAACCATGATTGTTTCAAACCCCGCATCTTTTAATGCAAAACTAGCCTGACAACAGCAATAATCAAATTCTATTCCTTGTCCTATTCTATTTGGTCCACCACCTAAAATAATAACTTTTTTCTTTATAGATGGATCTGCTTCACACTCTGAACTAATTGAGAAATTTCGTTGATATGTTGAATACATATAAGGAGTGAATGATTTAAATTCTGCAGCACAAGTATCGACTTTTTTAAATACAGGTAATATTTTAAGTGCTATTCTTTTTCGTCTAATAATATCTTCCGAGGCATTAGTAAGTTCAGAAAGTTTTTTATCAGAAAAACCGATTGATTTTAATCGGTTAAATTCATTAAAATTTTTTGGTAATCCTTCATTTTTGATCTTATTTTCATTATCTACAATTTCCTTTATTTGTTCTAAAAACCATGGGTCTATTTTAGATAAAGCAAAAATTTTTTTTAGATTCATTTTTTTTCTTATTGCTTCTGCAACCAATAAAATTTTATTTGGAATATTTTTTTTAAGTTTTTTTTCAATTTGTTTTTTATTTAAATCAAATATTCTGTCTAAACCTGAGAAGCCAGTTTCAAGAGAGACCAAGGCCTTTTGAAGTGACTCTTTAAAGTTTCTACCTATAGCCATTGCTTCACCAACTGATTTCATGGATGTGCCCAATGTTGCTGGTGAAGTCGAAAATTTTTCAAATGTAAATCTTGGAATTTTAGTTACTACATAATCAATACTTGGTTCAAACGATGCAGGGGTTGTTTTGGTGATTTCATTCTTTAATTCATCTAACGAGTATCCAATAGCAAGCTTTGCAGCTACTTTTGCAATTGGAAATCCAGTTGCTTTTGATGCAAGAGCAGATGAACGTGACACTCTCGGATTCATTTCAATTATAACCATTCGACCATTTTTTGGATTGATAGCAAATTGAACATTTGATCCACCTGTTTCGACTCCAATTTTTCTTAAGCATGCGATAGAAGCATTTCTCATAACTTGATATTCTTTATCAGTAAGAGTAAGAGCAGGGGCAACAGTAACGGAGTCTCCGGTATGTATTCCCATTGGGTCTATGTTCTCAATAGAACAAATTATAATACAATTGTCCTTTTTATCTCTTACAACTTCCATCTCAAATTCTTTCCAACCCTCTAAGCATTCTTCAACTAATACTTGACTAACAGGAGACTCGTGTAATCCATTTTTAATAATCTTTAAGTAGTCTTTTTTATTTTTAGCTATTCCTCCTCCAAGACCTCCAAGTGTAAATGCTGGTCTAATAATTGCTGGCAGACCAATCTTTTTTAAAACTTTCGATGCTTGGTTTATATTATTAACAATTTCTGATTTAGGTAAATCTAAACCTATATCGATCATGTTTTTTCTGAATTTTTTTCTATCCTCTGCGTTAGCAATTGCTTTAGAATTTGCACCAATTAATTCAATTTTATATTTTTTTAAAATTCCTTTTTTCTCAGCTTCCATTGCAAGATTTAAAGCTGTTTGACCACCCATTGTAGGAAGAATTGAATCTGGTTTTTCTTTTTTTATAATTTTCTCTAAAACTTCTAGAGTAATAGGCTCAATATAAGTTTTATCAGCAACATCTGGATCAGTCATAATCGTTGCTGGATTTGAATTAATCAAAACAACTTTGTAACCCTCATCTCTTAATGCTTTACATGCTTGTGTTCCTGAATAATCAAATTCACAAGCTTGACCAATAATAATTGGTCCAGCACCAACAACTAATATTTTTTTAAGATCTTTTCTTTTTGGCATTTTTTTTCATGTTGTTTATAAATTCTTGAAATAAATACACACTGTCTTGTGGACCAGGGTTAGACTCTGGATGGTATTGAACAGAGAACACAGGTTTATTTTTTAATTTTATACCTTCAATACTATTATCAAATAATGACTTATGAGTGACTTCAATATTATTAGGTAAATTTTCCTTAACAACTTCAAAGCCATGATTCTGACTTGTAATTTCTACATTATCATTTACTAAATTCTTAACAGGATGGTTCCCACCTCTATGCCCTAGTTTCATTTTCTTTGTTTTGCCACCTAATGTTAAAGCAAGAATTTGATGACCAAGACAAATGCCAAATAATGGTAAATTTTTTTTAATCAGATCTTTAATTATTTTAATTGCATATTTTCCAGTTGCGGCTGGATCTCCTGGGCCGTTAGATAAAAAAATACCATTTGGTTTAAGTGCTAGAATTTTTTCAGCTGATGTTTTGCAAGAGACCACTGTTACTTTGCAATTAAAGTCAGAGAAATATCTTAAAATGTTTTTCTTAATTCCATAATCAATGGCAACTACATGAAAATAGCTTTTGTTATTTTTCTTGAAACCAATTCCTTTTTTCCAAGTTTTTAATCCCTTCCATATATAATTTTTTGGAGTAGTTACTTTTTCTGCAAGATCTAAATTTTTTAATCCATTCCATCTTGCTGTGGAGTTTGTAAGTTTACTAATATTAAACTTTCCGTTTTTAGAATTAGCAATAGTTCCTTTTGGAGCACCTTTGTCTCTTATCAAATTAGTTAAACTTCTCGTATCTAAGCCTGTAATTCCAACTATTTTATTTTTTTTAAGCCAAGAGTCTAAATGTTGAAAAGATCTATAGTTTGATGGTGAAGTTATCTCAGAATTAAAAATTACTCCTTTTGTCCATATTTTGTCAGACTCAAAATCTTCTTTGTTAGTTCCAACATTTCCAATATGTGGGAATGTAAAATTTATAATTTGTCCTGCATACGATGGATCTGATATTATTTCTTGGTATCCTGTTAATGAAGTATTAAAGCACACTTCACCTGTTGCTTCTCCTTGATAACCAATACCAATACCTTTAAAAATCCTCTTGTTTTCAAGAACTAAAATACCTGTATTGATTTGTGAATTTTTTGAGTTATTTTTTTTTACTTTTTTGATCAATTACAACTCATAAGTTAAAGGTTAATACAATAATTGATTTATTATCGCAACAGAGATGTATTATAAAATTGTAAAAAA
>CABWYI010000023.1 GCA_902509725.1 uncultured Pelagibacteraceae bacterium
AAGAGCACACCCTAAGTTTATGGAAAAACTATTTATTCAAGAAGTTCCAGAAATTTATGATGGCCTAATTGAAATAAAATCTTCATCTAGAGATCCAGGAAGTAGAGCAAAAATTTGTGTAAAAGCTGTTGATACTTCTCTAGATCCAGTAGGTGCCTGTGTGGGTATGAGAGGTTCAAGAGTACAAGCTGTAGTAAATGAGCTTCAAGGAGAAAAAATAGATATTGTAAACTGGTCTGAAGATCCTGCGATTCTCGTATCCAATGCTTTATCTCCAGCTGATGTACAAAGAGTAAATGTAGATTCAGAGAGAAAAAAGTTAGATGTGATATTGACAGAGGAAAATTTAAGTAAAGCAATAGGAAGACGGGGACAAAATGTTCGCTTAGCGACAAAACTCCTAAACTATGAAATTAATATAATGACTGACCAAGAAGACTCAGAGAGAAGGCAATTAGAGTTTAAAGAAAAAACTGAAAATTTTGTGAAAAACTTAGAATTAGATGAAACGCTTGGGCAGTTGTTAGTTGCCGAAGGTTTTTCAACAATAGATGATATAAAAGATACTTCAGCAGAAAATTTAATTAAAATTGAAGGTATTGAGGAAGAAACAGCAAAAGCTCTTATTGAAAGAGCAAAAGAGTTCCACCAAAAAGATCAAGAGGATATTTCACAAAGAATAAAAGATTTAGGATTAGAAGATACACTCATTAACTTAAAAGGTTTGACACCAGGAATGCTTGTTACTCTTGGTGAGCAAAAAATTTTGAAATTAGAGGATTTTGCAGATCTTGCTTCTGATGAGTTAACAGGTGGTTTCGATGTGGTAAAAGGTGAGAGAGTAAGAATACAGGGTTATCTTGAAGATTTTGCTCTTTCAAAAGATGAAGCAGATAATTTAATTATGTCAGCAAGAAATATTGTTTATAAAGATTGAGAGATGAGAAATGGAAAACAAAAAAACAAAACTTACTATTTCTGGAAATCCAAAAAAAACTTTCAAGAATTTTGATTCTTCGAAAAACCAAGGAAAAAAAACTGTTATAATCGATAAACAACCAAAAAAATTACAAACAAAAAGCTCTTCCTTTAAACCGTCGACATCAAAATTTTCAAACTCTAATTTTAAAAGAGGTGCATCATTAAAACCAAGTTTTTCACCTAAAGCACCTTCATTAACCAGTGATTTCGAGAGACGTAAGCTAGCCGAACAAAGGGCAACAAAAAGGCTAAAAGTAAAAACTGATCAAAAAGAAAAAAAAGCGAAAGTAGGTACAAAAAAAAGAGAATTAAAATTGACCGTTTCAAGAGCTCTAAGTGATGAAATAGAAACAAGAGAGAGAAGTTTAGCATCTGTTAAAAGAGCAAGGCAAAAAGAATTAAAAAATGCACTAAAAGAAGAAAATAAAGATAGCTCAAAACCAATACAAAGAGATGTGAATATACCTGAAGCTATTACGGTAAGAGAATTAGCAAATAGAATGGCAGAACAATCTAGTAATGTAATAAAATATTTATTTGGTATGGGAGTTACAGTAACAATTAACCAAACACTTGCAGCAGACACCGCTGAATTTCTAGTTAAAGAGTTTGGACATAATCCTATCAGAGAAGAAAAAGCTGAAGAAATAATTAATAAGATAAAAGCTTCTAGGGCTGAAAATTTAAAAAATAGACCACCAATAATTACAGTTATGGGTCATGTTGATCATGGTAAAACTTCGGTATTAGATGTGTTGAGAAGCGCAAATGTTGTCTCGGGTGAATTTGGAGGCATTACACAACATATTGGAGCATATCAAATTGAGAGAAATTCGAATAAACTTACATTCATTGACACTCCTGGTCACGCAGCATTTACTGAAATGCGAGCAAGAGGTTCAAAATTGACTGATATTGTCGTACTCGTAGTAGCCGCTGATGATGGAGTTAAACCACAAACAGTTGAGTCAATTAAACATGCAAAAGCCGCAAGTGTTCCTATAGTAGTTGCAATAAATAAATGTGATTTACCAGAGGCTGATCCACAAAAAATTAAAAATCAACTACTTGAACATGAATTAATAGCTGAAGATTTGTCTGGGGATACTTTAATGGTCGAAATATCTACAAAAACTAAATTAAATTTAGATAAATTAGTTGAAGCAATTGTTTTGCAAGCTGAAATTTTAGATTTAAAAACAGATTTTGACTCAAAAGCCACAGGAATTGTTCTTGAGTCAAAAATTGATGTGGGCAGAGGACCTGTTGCAACAATAATTGTAACAAATGGAACTTTAAAAAAAGGAGATTTTTTTGTAAGTGGATTAAAATGGGGAAAAATAAGAGCCATAATTGATGATAAAGGAAAAAATGTAGATCAAGCTTTACCTTCAACGCCAGTTGAAATTTTAGGTATTAATGGTGCTGCAAAATCTGGAGATGATTTTATTGTTTTAGAAAGTGAAAAAGAAGCTAAAACATTAAGTCAAAATAGAACCCAAGAAAATAAAGATGGCAAAAATCCTCTAACGTTTGCGACACAAGAATCTGCGTTTACCGATAAGTCTTCTGAAGAGTTAAATTTAATTATAAAATCTGATGTTCATGGATCATCAGAGGCAATTAAAAATGCGATAAGTCAAATAAAACATGAGGAAGTAAAACCAAAAATTATTTTATCAGACATTGGCATGGTAACAGAAACGGACGTGACTTTGGCAAAAGCTTCAAAAGCGGTCCTAGTAGCTTTCAATGTTAAACCTAGTAAAGAAGCAAAAAAACTTGCAGAAAATGAAGGCATTAAAATTTCATCTTTTAATATAATTTATGAAGTATTAGATTATATAAAACAAAAAATGTCAGGTTTATTGTCACCTGATGTAAAAGAAACAATTATTGGAACAGCTGAAATATTAGAAATATTTAAAGTTTCAGGTGCCGGAAAAGTGGCGGGATCAAAAATTACAGAAGGTGAGATAACAAGCGCGTCAGAAGTGAGAATAATTAGGGATGGTGCAATAATTTATACTGGAAAAGTGGGTTCTTTGTTCAGAGAGAAAAATCAAGTAAAACAGGTTAGCAGTGGTCAAGAATGCGGTATTACAGTTAAAGATTATGTAGATTTTCAAAAAAATGACACAATAGAGGCTTTTAGTGTTACATCTACAGAGAGGTCAATTTAATGGCAGATAGAATAGGAAAACCAGTATCACAAAGACAGCTAAGAGTAGGAGAAATGATTAAGCAGTCTTTAAGCATGATTTTTATAAGAAATGAAGCTAAGGTTCCAAATTTAGAAACTAACACGATTACTGTTACAGAGGTAAGAATGAGTCAGGACCTAAAAATAGCAAAAGCATATGTTCTTCCTTTGGGAGGAAAAAATGCAGAAGAAATAATTCAGGTTTTAAAAGAATATTCTTTTTTAATAAGAAAAATTTTATCCCAAAAAGTGGCTATGAAATTTTTACCAAAATTACTTTTTAGGAAAGATGAATCTTTTGAATATGCAGAAAAAATTGAAAATTTAATAAAACAAACAAATAAATAGGACAAAAAAATATGAGTAAAAAAAATCAAGAATTAGCAATACATGATAAGGATACTGGATCTTCCGAAATACAAATTGCTTTGTTAACAGATAAAATTGAAACTCTTTCAAATCACATTAAGAAGTTTAAAAAAGACAAACATTCTTCTGTTGGTTTGTTGAAAGCGGTCAATAGGAGAAAAAAATTGTTAGAATACTTAAAGAAAAATAAAATGGATTCTTACAAGAATGTACTGTCGAAATTGAATTTAAGAAAATAGATCAAAATAGATAGAATGGAACGAAACGAACGAAAAGAAATGGAAATGAAATGTTTAAAGAATATAAGAAGGAAATCGAAGTAGCAGGAAAAAAAATAAAATTAGAAACAGGCAAAGTAGCAAGACAGGCAGACGGAGCTATAATAGCAACGTGTGGAGAAACAGTTGTTCTAGCAACGGTAGTAGGAGCTAAAAAAGTTAATCCGGACATGGATTATTTTCCACTATCGGTAAATTACCAAGAAAAATATTACGCAGCGGGTAAAATCCCAGGTGGTTATTTTAAAAGAGAAGCAAGACCCACAGAGAGCGAAACATTAATTTCAAGGTTAATTGATAGGCCAATCAGACCTTTATTTCCTGATGAATTTAAAAATGAGGTTCAGTTATTACCAACAGTAATTTCTTATGATAAAGAAAATGAAGCAGATATTTTATCTATTACTGCATCATCAGCTGCATTAGCTATTTCAGGAATGCCATTTATGGGACCTGTAGGAGCATCTAGAGTTGGTTTTATTGAAGGCAAATATGTTTTAAATCCATCAAAAGCAGAATTAGAAAAATCAAAATTAGATTTAGTTGTTGCAGGCACGAAAGATGCTGTGCTGATGGTTGAGTCAGAGACCAGTGGTTTAACTGAGGAAGAAATGTTAAATGCTGTTAAATTTGGTCATGAGGGTTTCGTACCCGTGATTAAAATGATTGAAGAACTTGCAAAAGAATGTAGAAAACCTGAATGGATCATTGAAAAGAAAGATTTATCTGAAGTTAAAAAGAAACTTGAAGAAACTTTTACAAAAGATTTAAAGAAAGCTTTTGCAACAAGAGACAAACAAGATAGATCCAATCAAATTTCAGAAATTACAGATAAAGCTAAAAAACTTTTTGAAGAAAACGAAAATTATACTGATCTTGATGTAAACCAAGAGCTTAAAAATTTAGAAAAGTCTATAGTAAGAACTGATATTTTAAAAAATAAAAATAGAATTGATGGTAGAGGTTTATCTGATGTTAGACCTATATCTTGCGAGGTTGGTATTTTGCCAAGAACTCATGGCTCTGCCTTGTTTACCAGAGGAGAAACTCAAGCAATAGTAACTGCTACTTTAGGTACGTCTGATGACGAGCAAAGAATTGAAAGTTTAGAGGGATTGCAACGAGAGAGATTTATGCTTCATTATAATTTTCCACCATTTTCAGTCGGTGAGACTGGTAGAATTGGAACTGGTAGAAGAGAGATTGGGCATGGTAAATTAGCATGGAGAGCTATTCATTCTTCACTACCATCCAAAGAGTTATTTCCTTATACTTTTCGGGTTGTTTCAGATATCACAGAGTCTAACGGTTCTTCTTCGATGGCTACAGTTTGTGGAACATCCTTAGCATTGATGGATGCAGGTGTGCCTATCAAAGAACCAGTTGCTGGGATTGCAATGGGTTTAATTAAAGAGGGCAATAATTTTAGTGTTTTATCAGATATTTTAGGAGATGAAGATCATTTAGGAGATATGGACTTTAAAGTTGCAGGAACTAAGGATGGAATTACCTCACTTCAAATGGATATCAAGATTACTGGTATTACATTTGAAATAATGGAGCAGGCTTTAAGTCAGGCTAAAGATGGAAGAGTTCATATTTTAAATGAAATGAATAAAGCATTGTCAGCTTCTAGATCTGATGTGGGTAAACATACTCCAAAAATGGAAAAAATTAGTGTTGATAAAAAAGATATTGCTGCCGTAATAGGAAAAGGTGGAGCAACCATTAGAGAGATTGTTGAAAAATCTGGTGCTAAAGTAGACGTTAATGATGAAGGGGTTGTAACTGTTGCTGCTCCAGATGAAGAAGCAAGAAACATTGCAATGCAAATGATAAAAGATATTACTGCTAAAGCTGAATTAAATAAAATCTATTCTGGAAAAGTAATGAAGATAATGGAATTTGGTGCATTTGTAAATTTTTTAGGAAAACAAGACGGACTTGTTCATATTTCAGAATTAGCTGAAAAAAGAGTGGCCAAAGTTACCGACGTAGTCAAAGAGGGAGATGAGGTGAAAGTAAAAGTTATTGGTTTTGATAGAGGAAAGGTCAAGTTGTCAATTAAACAAGCATTAGTTTAAAATTAAAAAAAAATTTTAAATGATAAAGCATTTAAATCACGAAGACTTTTTATATCGTCCTAAGCTTAAATATATAAAAAACTTTATACAGACTATAGATAATATTAATATTCTTGAATTTGGTGTAATGAAGGGGCGATCAACAAAAATGTTTTTAGAATTGTGTGAAAAACAAAACGGTTTTCTTACATCGGTTGATATTAACGATCATAAGAGTCTTTTTGATAATCCTAGATGGAATTTTATACAAAGCAGGGATGATAATTTTGAATTGATTAATAAAATAACAAATAAAAATTTTGATTTAATATACATAGACAGTCTTCACGAACCCAATCACGTAAAGAAGATTTTATATTTTTATTATAATTACCTAAAAATAAATGGAAGGGTTTTTATTGATGATGTAAATTGGCTACCTTATGTAAAAAATTCTTTTAAGGAAAGTGAATATTCCGAGGTAATAAATCGAAAAACTTTTTCAAAAATAATTGAAATATACTTTGCAAATTTAGAAAATATTCAACTTGAAATAAATTTTAATGGCACGGGAAATGCCAACATTTTAAAATTAAATGAAAATAAATTAAATGAA
>CABWYI010000024.1 GCA_902509725.1 uncultured Pelagibacteraceae bacterium
ATAAATTCCTCTACCAATACCAACATCAACTCTACCACCTGATAATTGATCCAATAAAGCGATGTCTTCTGCTAATCTTATTGGGTTATGGAAAGTGATAACATTACAAGCTTGTCCAATTCTAATTTGTTTAGTCCTCGCAGCTGCATCAACACCCATCATTAAAGGGTTTGTACAAGACTCCATTCCCTCATGATTAAAGTGATGTTCTGTGTACCAAATAGAGTCCCAATTATTTTCATCACAATAAGTAGTGATCTCTTTAGTTTCATCTAATAATTGATTATACGGTTTATGATCCCAGTTTGTAGTATTGCAAAAGTAACCAAATTTCATTCTAACCTCCTTAAATAATTAAATCTAAGACGATTGATCCCACTTTCGTATTTTGTAAATATCGACGAGTTATGTATCGCTTAAAAATTACTGTAATTTAACTAGACTATTTAATCAATATATATTTAATCAAGCTTTAATGAAATTAACTAAGATAGAACCAAAATACCTAGAAAAACATAATCCAAGGGTAGGGTTAATTACATTGGCCAGTGATTTTAGAATCGAAAAAGATTTTAATAATGTAATTTATGGTAAGGACATAGATTTATACTGCAATAGAATTAAATGTTATAATCCTTTAACAAATGAAACATTAAAAAAAATGGCAGATGATATTCCAAAAGTTACAGAGGATATTTTGCCGGATCAAAATTTAGATTGTGTTGCTTATGGCTGTACATCAGGAACAATTGCTGCAGGTTATCAATCAATTCTTGAGAAAGTAAATTCAGCAAAACCAAACACCAAAGTCACAACACCAATAACATCAGCAATAAATGCTCTTAAAATTTTAAAGATAAAAAGATTATCAATTTTTACTCCTTATACAGATGAAATAAATCAATCTGTAATTAATTATTTTAAAAAAGAAAATATAGAAATTGATGAACTTTCTTATTTTGATATAGCCTCAGATCTAGATATTGGAAAAGTTGATCCACAACATTTATTTGAAACACTTGCAAAAATAGATTTGTCAAAGAGTGATGCTTTGTTTGTTTCTTGTACTGCATTACCGGTACTTTCAATAATTAACGAATTAGAAAAAAAAATAAATAAAATTGTTTTATCAAGCAACCAAACTTTAATTTGGAATACCCTTAAAGAAATAAATTATGATAATGAAGTTGAAGGTTTTGGCGAATTATTTAATAATTAATTTATGAATTTTACTAACGAAGAATACAAATCTAGATTAAAAAAAGTCCAAGATTCAATGCAAGAAAAGGGTATTGAACTTCTAATTTCACAAGATCCATCCAACATGAATTATTTAACTGGTTATGATGCGTGGTCGTTCTATTACGCTCAATGCGTAATAGTGCACGTCAATGCTGATGAACCAATTTGTTTTGTTAGAAATCAAGACGCAGGAGGCGCGTATATTAAAACTTATCTGAAGGATGAAAATATAATTAAGTATCATGAAAAATATATTCATACCTGGCCACTACATCCTTACGATGCACTAGTTGATCTTATTAAAAAGAGAAAATGGGACAAGCTTTCTGTAGGGCTTGAAATGGATAGTCATTATTTTACAGCTTTTTGTTATGAAAAAATTAAACAAGGCTTACCTAGTGCAAAAATTTTAGATTGTGAAAGATTAGTTAATTGGGTGAGAGTCATTAAATCTGAAACAGAAATAAAATATATGAGAGCCGCCGCTCAAATATCTCAATTGGGAATGAAAACAGCTTTTGAGTCTATTAGTCCTGGAGTTAGACAGTGCGATGCTGTTTCAAAAATTTATACAACTTTAATTAAAGGAACCCCTGAATTTGGAGGAGATTATTCATCTATTGTTCCAATGATACCAACGGGAAAAGGTACATCAGCTTCACACTTAACATGGTCAGAAGATAAATTCGTAGAAGGTGAAGCTACAATTATTGAATTGTCAGGTGTAAATAAAAAATATCATTGTCCAATGGCCCGAACAATTTTGCTCGGAAAACTAGATCAAAAAAAAGTTGATACAATGAAAAAAACAAATGAAGCTCTTCAAGCAGGAATTGATTTAGTCAAAGCTGGAAATACTGCTGATGATGTTGCTCAAGCTTTTTGGAAGGTATTAGATAAATATGGGATAGAAAAAACTTCAAGAACTGGATATTCAATTGGCATAGGTTATCCTCCTGACTGGGGTGAACACACTTTAAATATATCAAAAGGTGATATGACTGTATTACAACCTAACGTTACTTTTCATATGATTGCAGTGATGCAATTTGGAAACTGGGGAGTAGAAGCTTCTGAAGCTATAAGAGTTACTGATAAAGGATCTGAGCTGTTTTGTAATTTTTCTAAAGAACTTCATATTAAAAGCTAGATATTAGGGGTTGATATTTATTCCTACAAATGTTTTAAATTCATTAAATTATTTCAATGAATAAAGAATTCGTTAAATTTGATAAAGTAGATAAAAGTTACGACGGTAAAATTTTAGTCGTAAAAGATCTTCAATTAGATATCGAAGAGGGTGAGTTTGTCACAATGTTAGGACCTTCTGGTTCTGGAAAAACCACTTGTCTAATGATGTTAGCAGGATTTGAAACACCAACACATGGTGAAATCTATTTAGATGGAAAAGCAATATCAAGTATTCCACCTCACAAAAGAGGTATTGGAATGGTTTTTCAAAACTATGCTTTGTTTCCGCATATGACAGTTTATGAAAATTTAGCATTTCCATTAAGAGTTAGAAAAATTCCAAAGGACGAAGCAGATAAAAAAATTGATAAGGCGCTATCAATGGTTTCTTTACAAGGTTTTGCTGACAGGATGCCTGGACAATTATCAGGTGGACAACAACAACGGGTAGCGGTTGCAAGATCACTAGTGTTTGATCCACAATTAGTTCTAATGGATGAGCCTTTAGGAGCTTTAGATAAAAACTTAAGGGAGAGCATGCAATATGAAATTAAACACATTCATGAAAGTATTGGTGTAACAGTTGTTTATGTAACTCATGATCAGAGTGAAGCTTTAACAATGTCTAATAGAATTGCAGTATTCAACGATGGAAAAGTTCAACAACTTTCAAGCCCCGATGAATTATATGAAAAACCTGTAAATTCTTTTGTGGCTGAATTTATTGGTGAGAACAATACTTTTGCTGGTGAAGTTTCAGATATTTCAGGTGGAAAGTGTAAAGTTAAAATTGCTAATACAGAAATATTAGCAAACCCTATTTCTGTTAAAGGAAAGGGAGAAAAAACTAAAATTTCTTTAAGACCGGAAAGAGCCTTGATTAATCCAAGTGATAAAATGGATAATGTTCATTCCGGAAAAGTAGAGGAAGTGATATATCATGGAGATCACACTAGAGTTCGAATGAATGTTTTAGGAAATAACCAATTTATTTTAAAAGTTCCAAACAGCTCTGCCAATATGGACATTAAGCTTGGTAAGGATATTAAAATTGGATGGAATAGTGAAGACGCAAGAGCTCTAGATCCAAAATAATCTTAATTAAACAACTAATAATTAGCTAAAAACGCCTGTTGACTCTGATCCCTGAAGTTGTTTTAATTCGCTTTTTTAAACGTTTAAACGGAGGAAAAATGAAAACAATTAGTAAATTATTACTAGCCATTTCTTTTGCTATCTCTGTAACTACTTCAGCATTTGCAGTAACTGTGGTGTCTTGGGGTGGAGCTTACACAGAGTCTCAAAAGTTAGGTTATGGTGATCCTACTGCTAAAGCACTTGGTATAGATATTAACTGGGTGGATTATTCAGGTGGATTATCTGAAATTAAAGCACAAAAAGAAGCTGGTGCAATTACATGGGATATTATCGATGTATTTGCTATGGATACTATCAATGGATGTGACGAAGGATTATTTGTTGAATTCGATTTTGACAAAGATTTCCCAGCTGCACCAGATGGAACTCCAGCAAGTAAAGATTTCTTTACTGATATGCCTAGCAAATGTGCTGTTGGAAATATTCTTTACTCATGGAACTACGCTTACAGTACAAAAGCATTCCCAGGTAAAGGACCAAAAACAATCAAAGATTTTTTTAACACTAAAAAATTCCCTGGAAAAAGAGCTATCTACAAAAGCGCTTTAACGAACTTAGAGATCGCTTTAGCTGCAGATGGTATCAAACCAGGTAAAGGTGGAAAAAAAATCTATAAAGCTTTAGAAACAGAAAAAGGTGTTAACAGAGCAATGAACAAGATCAAAGAATTATGCGCAAACGATAATTGTGTATTTTGGTCTGCAGGTGCTCAACCACCAGAACTATTAGTTTCAGGTGAAGTTGTTATGGCCACAGGTTGGAATGGTAGATTCTTCGGCGCAGAAGTTGGAGAAGGTGCACCAATCAAACAAGTATGGGATGGACAAGGTCTTGACTACGAGTACTTCGTACAAGTTAAGGGTGGACCAAACGATGCTAATGGTAAAGCTAAGAAAGCTTTAGCTATGATGACTAACACAGAGATGTTAGCTGGTAGTGCTAAGTATATTGCATACGCTCCTTGGAGAAAATCTTCTATAGCAATTATGGAAGCAGGAGAGCCTTGGTATAAAGATGGTAAAACTAATATGGTACCACAAATGCCAACTGCACCACAAAACACTAAAAACTACTTCCTAGTTGATCCAGTATTCTGGGCTGACAATGGAACAGAGCTTGGTGAGAAGTGGGAAGCTATGAAAGCTGGTCTATAATTAAAGTTTGAAAGAACTTAATTATATATTATAATTTAAGGGCGGTTATTTATTAACCGCCCTTTTTATTTATGAGCTCTGAAACAAATAAAATTTTAACAACAGACGGAATACCTTTAGAGGTTAGCTTAAAGAAAGCAGAAAGAAAAAATAAGATTAAAGCTTTCTTGCTTGTAGCTCCTTTATTATTATTTTTATTGATAACTTACATATTTCCAATTGGTGAAATGCTTTCGAGAAGTGTTGATGACAAGATGGTTACCGAGATGCTTCCAAAAACTTTTAAAGCAATGGAGAAATGGGATGGACAAGAATTACCAGAAGAAGAAGTTTTTGAAGCGTTCTACTTAGACTTTAGAAAGTTGGTTGATGAAAAACGTGAAGGGAAACTTTCAACACAACTAAATTATACAAAAAATGGTTTTAAAAGTATTATTAAAAAACTAAGAAGAAAATCTAAATCCTTTGAAGAAGGAAATTACAAAGAACAAATAATGGCAGTCCATAAAAGGTGGGCAGATGTTGGATACTGGCAAGCAATTAAGCAAAGAGCCCCAGCAATCACTGGCCAGAAATACTTAAAGGGTATGGACATGTATAAAAATGCTAGTGGAGAAATAGTTAGTGTTAATGAAGATAGAAGAATTCACAGAGTACTTTGGCTTAGAACATTAGAGATTGCATTCTTTGTTACTTTATTTTGTTTTTTAATGGCATATCCAATAGCTCATTTGTTAGCTACTTTACCAATGAAGTACAGTAACTTACTAATGATCTGTGTATTACTTCCATTCTGGACTTCATTGCTTGTGAGAACTGCGAGTTGGATGATTTTGTTACAACAACAAGGTGTTGTAAATGATTTCTTTGTTTGGATTGGATTGGTTGCTGATGATGCAAGACCACAAATGATGTTTAATAAAACGGGAAGTTATGTGGCGATGACACAAATCTTATTACCTTTTATGGTTTTACCGCTTTATAGTGTAATGAAAACTATCTCCCCAAGTTTAATGAGAGCTGGAAAATCATTAGGTGGAACTCCAATAGTAGCTTTTTGGAAAATCTACTTCCCATTAACAATACCAGGTATTGGTGCTGGATGTTTGTTGGTTTTCATATTGGCAATAGGTTATTACATTACACCTGCTTTAGTTGGAGGGGCCTCAGGAACTTTAATAAGTAATCAAATAGCTTTTCATATGAAGAGTACGCTTGATTGGAGCTTTGCTTCAGCAATGGGATTAATGTTGTTGAGTGGAGTTTTAGCAATTTACTGGGTTTATAATAAAATAGTTGGAGTAGATAATATTAAATTAGGATAATTATAATGGCTTTACCAAAACATACAGAATTACATTATAGAATTTGGCATTATGTTTATTTAACTATTTGTGCATCAGTTTTCTTTTTTTTAATTGCACCTTTATTTGTAATATTTCCTTTGTCCTTTAATGCCG
>CABWYI010000025.1 GCA_902509725.1 uncultured Pelagibacteraceae bacterium
ATTTATACTGTATTTTTGTTAATACAGGACTTTTGCGAAAAAACGAGGAAAAACAAGTTGTATCGACATTCAAAAAAAAATTAAAGATGAATTTAATCTATGTTAATGCAGAAAAAGAATTTATTAGAAAATTAAAGAATATTTCTGATCCAGAAAAAAAGAGGAAGATAATAGGAAACTTATTTATAAAAATTTTTGAGCGTTATGCAAAAAAAATTAAAAATGTAAAATTTTTAGCTCAGGGAACACTTTATCCAGATCTCATTGAAAGCAAATCTGTTACTGGAAGCCAAACATCTAAAATTAAATCCCATCATAATGTTGGTGGTTTACCAAAAAAAATGAAACTAAAATTAGTAGAGCCACTTAAGTTTCTTTTCAAAGATGAAGTAAGAAAATTAGGTCTTGAATTAAACTTAAGTAAAGAAATTATTTCTCGCCATCCTTTTCCAGGACCAGGTTTAGCTATTAGGATGCCAGGTATAATTACAAAAGACAAAATAAACATTCTTAAAGAGGCAGATCATTATTTTATTCAAGCTTTGAAAGATCACAATTTATATCATAAAATTTGGCAAGCATATGCCGCATTACTTCCTGTAAAAACTGTTGGGGTCATGGGTGACAATCGTACATATGAATATCTATGTTTGTTAAGGGCGATAACATCTGAAGATGGCATGACAGCAGATTTTTATGAATTTAAAAAATCATTTATTCAAGAAATTTCAAATAAAATTGTTAATAGCATTAGAGGAATTAATAGAGTAGTTTACGATATTACTTCAAAACCTCCTAGCACTATTGAGTTAGAGTAAAATGAATAATAAAATAAAAAAAATTCTTAGTAAGAAAAATAAATCTAAAATTATTTGTTTAACAGCCTATTCAAAAAATATCGCATCAATTTTAGATAAACATTGTGATCTTGTGCTAGTGGGAGACTCACTTGGCTCAGTTCTTTATAATTACAAGTCCACTAAAGATGTAACATTAGAAACTATGATTGATCATTCTAAAAGTGTCAGACCTGGTGTAAAAAAATCATTAATGGTTGTAGACATGCCCTACAATACTTATCGAAATTCAAAAGAAGCATTAAAAAATGCCAAATTAGTCATGAAAAAAACTAAATGTGATGCCGTCAAGTTGGAAGGTGGAAAAAAAATTATACCTATAGTTAAATCTCTAATTAAAAATAAAATACCCGTAATGGGTCATTTAGGTATTTTACCGCAAACGGAAAAGAAATTTTCTTTTAAAGGAAAAAAATTTGCTGAAAGAAATAGAATTTTAAAAGATGCTCAACTTTTAGAAAAAGCGGGTATTTTTTCAGTTGTACTAGAATGTGTGGAAACAAAATTATCAAAGATAATAACTGGGACACTTAAAGTTCCAACAATAGGCATTGGAGCTTCAGTTTATTGTGATGGCCAAGTATTAGTAACTGATGATTTAATTGGTTTAAGTGAAAGTAAATTTAGATTTGTTAAGAAGTATGCGAGTACGTCTAAATTAATCAATTCAGCAGTAAAAAAATACAAGTCAGAAGTTATTAAAAGGCAATTTCCTAAAGCCAAACACTCTTTTAAAAATTAAATTAATTAACCCATTGTAAAAGGGTCAGACATTGGTTTATCAGAAGAGTTGTACCAAGTTGTTTTAATTCTAGTATATTCTTTAATAGACTCTATCCCTGCTTCCTTACCATAGCCACTATCTTTTATTCCACCAAAAGGGGCCATCGGAGAGATTAATCTGTAGGTATTAATGAACACTATACCTGCTCTAATAGCTTTAGAAACTCTAAGTCCTGTTGCAAAGTTAGAGGTGTAAACACCTGAAGATAGTCCATATTTATTATCATTCATTTTTTCAATTACCTCTTTCTCTTTTTCAAACTTCATTACAGATAAAATTGGACCAAATAATTCGTTTTCAGCAACTGGTAAATTATGATTTTTACATTCAATTATAGTAGCTGGAAAGTAATAACCTTTATTTGAAACAGAAGATCTTTTTCCTCCACACCTGATTTTTCCACCTTGTTCAATGGTAGCTTTAATATTTTTTTCAATATTCTCTAACTGTTTAAAACTATTTAATGGTCCCATCTGGGTATCTTTTTCCATCGGGCTACCTAATTTTATTTTTTTCGCTTTTGAAATTAATTTTTCTAAAAATTCGTCATAAATACTTGATTGTAAATAAAGTCTAGATCCTGCAATACAACTTTGACCGCTTGCTCCAAATATTCCTGCAGTTATTCCATTTAAAGCATTTTCTTGATCAGCATCATCAAACACTACAACTGGACTTTTTCCTCCAAGCTCTAAACTTACTTGAGATAAATTTTCAGCAGAATTTTTTACAATATGTTTTGCGGTTTCAGGCCCACCTGTAAATGCAATTCTTTCTACTAGATTGTGCGTAGTTAAAGCTTTACCACACGGCTCACCTAAACCAGTAATTATATTAATTACTCCTTTTGGTATCCCAGCTTTATCAATTAATTTTGCAAACTCTAATAGAGTTACAGGAGCAAGTTCAGAAGCTTTAATTACCACTGTGTTACCCATAGCAAGAGCTGGCGCAAGTTTGACAGCCGTTAGTAGCATTTGAGAATTCCAAGGAATGATTGCAGCCACAACGCCTATAGGAATTCTAGTTGTTGTAACTTGCATATCTGGTTTATCAATTGGAACAACAGTTCCTTCTACTTTGTCAGCTAAACCAGCAAAGTAATCATAATATTCCGCAATGTAATTAGCTTGAGTTTTAGTTTCTCTATAAAGTTTACCAGTATCAATAGTTTCTATTTTTCCAAGATGTTCTGAATTAGCTCTTAGTTGATCAGCAATTAATTTTAAATACTTCGCTCTTTCTCGAGGATGAAGTGTAGACCAATTATTTTCAAAAGCTTTTTGAGCTGATTGAACAGCTTTATTTACATCTTTCTCATTAGCCTCAGGAACAGTTGCCCAAACTTCATTATTTTCAGGATTTAATGTTTCAATTTTTTTTCCAGAAGATGAATCTACCCATTCACCATTAATATACATTTTAAAATCTTGAATTTTTGACATTTAACTATTAATAAAATTTTTAATTTTTATATTAACATCATCTGCACATTCTATACTACAAAGATGTTTTCCATTTTTAATTTCAATATAAGTAGAATTAACAAGGTCTTTTACTAATTCTTTAGACATTACTGGAGTAGAGCCAACATCATCTGAGCCAGTCATTACTAAAGTTTTTCTGTCTATCGTTTTAATGGCTTCAAAATTATCATGATGATTAGCAAATAATTCATAAGCTTTAAGAAAGTTTTTGTGATCTTTCGGTTCTTTATTTAAGATTTTCATAAACAAATCATAAGTTTTTGGATTATCTACAAGATATTTATCACTAAACCATCTTTTCAAAGCTTGTTTAGATATTGGTTTATTTAATTTTGCTTGATTATATCTATCTAATACAAGAGATCTTTCTTTATCTGATCTTTTATAAGTTGTGCCAATTAAAATAAGTTTTTCAACTTTATTTTGAAAATGAGAGGAAAAATCTAAAGCAATTAAAGATCCTAAAGAAAAACCTACAAGATTTATTTTCTCAATTTCTAAATGATCTAAAAGCCCTAAAAGTTGATCTGAAAAGTCTCTAAGACCAAGTTTGTCTTTATCACAGGGTGTTTTTCCATGGCCTAATAAATCATAAGTCAAGATTGAAAATTCATTCAAATAATCCACTTGTTTATTCCACATTTGATGGTCAAGACCAACACCATGGATTAATACAATAGGAATAGAATCTTTTTTATTAAAAAAATAACAATTTTGATTTGGATCAAAATTTAGGGACATTAGATTATTTGGGATCTAATCCCATCTCTTTCATATCTTGATAACGATCTCCAGTTCTAGCGTGAGCTCTTCCACTTGAGGCACCACCAATTGCAATTAC
This sequence comes from uncultured Pelagibacteraceae bacterium, assembly GCA_902509725.1. The sequence continues at coordinate 3,970 of CABWYI010000025.1, forward strand.
AATTTCATCATCAAATGGTGCATCGTGAATAGTAAATTCATGAGTTAAATAATAAGGTCTTAAGCCAGAGTCAGTTTTGTGCATCATAGGAATAGATATTTTGGATCCTGCTGGCCCTCTTGTGTTAGTAAAACTTAAATAAGAAGTACCACCAACCGCATCTCTAAATTTATTACCAAACCTTAAAGTATGAATAAATGCCGAAGCATGTTCTATTTCACCATTCAAACCTACTGTTCCAGCTTTACCATAAGCTAAAATTTTTTCAGGTGATCCAATTTCTTTAATTAATTCT
>CABWYI010000026.1 GCA_902509725.1 uncultured Pelagibacteraceae bacterium
TTTAAATATCTATTTTCATGGATTGGGAGTTGTTGGATGGACTATCGCTGGATTTATTAGCAAAGATAAAGCAATACTAACTAATTTTGGATTACAGATACCATTATTTATCATTGGTATTTATAAGGTTGTATTTTAATTTAAAAGTAGACTTTAATTTAAATTAGTTTAGTTATTGACGAATCCACCCCCTAATTCTCATATCAATAAATTTACATATAGAATTATTCTCCGTCTCAGATTACATACTCATTAAGTCATGAATCGATAGGAACCGAAAACAATAATATAAAGGAGAAAAAGAATGGAAATGACTTTAATTTACACGGTTATAGGGTTTGCCCTTGCTGGTTATAGCGTAATCGCTAACGACTCAATTCAAACATTAGGTACATTTATAGCTTCAAAAAAGAAGTGGTTTAAATGGTACACACTTGCAGGATCTGCATCAGCTGTAATGATTTTTGCGTTAGCTTGGGGATGGTATGCGTATGATGGTGATATTTCGTATGGAAGATTAACTAGAATACCTTATCAAGAAATTCAATGGTATCATGCAGTAGCGCCTGCAATACTTTTGATATTAACAAGAGTTGGAATACCTGTATCAACAACCTTTTTAGTTCTTTCAGCATTTGCTTCTACAGTTGTGCTTGAAAAAATGTTGTTAAAAAGTGTAGTCGGTTATGGTTTGGCAGCAATGGTCGCTTATATTGCTTGGATTGTTGTATCAAAATTTATCAATGAAAAATTAGATGAAGTTGATGAAAAGTATATAGGCTTTTGGAGAAACTCAGTATGGGTGACTTCAGGTTGGCTATGGTGGGTTTGGTTATCTCACGATGTAGCAAACATCGCTGTATATCTTCCAAGACAACTAGATATTACAATACTGCTTACTGTAATGGCATATTTTACGGTTTTACTATTTTACATCTTTTACATTCAAGGTGGACGAATACAAACTGTAGTTTTGGAAAAAACTGGAACTAGATATGCAAGATCAGCTACAATTATCAATGTGATTTATGCTGGTGTTTTATACTACTTTAAAGAACTTAACGACTTACCAATGTCAACAACATGGGTTTTCGTTGGTTTATTATGTGGTAGAGAACTTGCAATTTCAACAATGAACAAAGATTATAAGTTTAAGTATGTATTCCCATTAATTGGTAAAGACTTTCTTAAAATGATCTTTGGATTAAGTGTTTCAGTTGGAATTGTTTTAGCAATCCACTACATAATTATTCCAAATAATTGGTTTTAAATATATTTTGTGGTCGTGTTAATTATTTAACACGGCCATAAACATCCTGATATCGAACAATATCTGTTTCTTTTAAAATCGAACCTACTTGAGCCTCAATTATTTTTACTGGTTTTTTATATGGATTTTCTATTCTATGAACTGAACCTAAAGGAATAAAGATGGTTTCATCAGGTTTCATTGTAAAATATCTTTTGTTTAGTGTAATTTTAGGTTTACCTTGCGTAACTACCCAATGTTCAGCTCTATGATGATGTTTTTGAAGACTTAATATACCTTTAGGTTTTACATATAATTCTTTTATTAAGAATTCTTTACCATTAAATAAATTAACGTAACTACCCCAAGGTCTATGGAATACATTCTTCTTTTTAAAATAATGTCTTTTATTTCTTCCGTACATCTTGCAAATTTCTTTCCAAGAACCTAAATCAGACCAAGGAATATCTAATTTGATAGCATTTATATCTTTAGTTTTTTCTAATATTGCATAGTCAAAAGACTTAGCTGTTGCTTTGGTAAAGGCTTGTTTGTTTAAATAATACACATTACTTTTATATTTTGCTTTTGTTACAGCTTTGTTACAGTTTTGGTAAATATTTGGTTGGTATTTCTTAAAATTATTAATGATTGAGTCTTTTCTTAAATAAAACATACCAGAATTCCAATAACCTTTTTTACTAATTATTTGTTTAGCTTTAGCCTCTTTTGGTTTTTCTACAAATCTAGTTACTTTATTATTTTTTGTTAAAAAATAACCAAATTCACTTGAGGGCATTGTGGGTTTAATTCCAAAGATGAAGATATTGTTTTGAGTTAATTTCTTCTGTTGTTTTTTAATAGCTTTATTGAACAAACCAACCTTCTCTATCAAATGATCCGCTGCTAAAAACATTAAAGGTTGTTCATTTGGAATATCTTTTATTAATGCCGTACTTAATATAGCTGGTGCTGTATTTCTTTTAGCTGGCTCTAAAACTATCTTAAATTTTCTTATTTTGTGTTTCTTTAGGTGTTGTTTTACTTGTTTTAGATATTTTGAATTAGTGCTTATAATTGGTGCATCAAATATAGGTGATTTAACTCTCTCTAAAGTTTTTCCTAATAAAGTCCAATTACCAAAATTTATAAACTGTTTAGCTTGGTGTTTTTTGGCATTAGGCCAAAGTCTTGTTCCTGCTCCACCACATAAAATAACTGGGCGTATTTTCATTAAATTTTTGAGTAATCCTTAACTTCTTTTTTCTTACCAGGATGAGTTGGTGCTCCTAAATATGCCGGTCCAACTGTTTGTGCATATTTCCAAAGTGTTCCTGATCCAAAATCAGATTTTCTAGCCTTCCATTTTCTTCTTCTAGAAGCTAATTGTGCTCTAGTTAATCGAACATTAATAGTCCCTTTCTTAGCATCAATATCAATAACATCTCCATTACGTAAAAGAGCGATAGGTCCACCTAAAGCTGCCTCTGGTCCAACGTGTCCTACACAAAAACCTCTCGTTGCTCCTGAAAATCTTCCATCAGTTATTAAAGCAACTTTTTCTCCTTTACCTTGTCCGTAAATTGCACCAGTTGTTGAAAGCATTTCTCTCATACCTGGTCCCCCTACTGGTCCTTCGTATCTAATAATGATTACATCACCATCTTTATATTTTCTACTTTGAACTGCTTTCATTGCACTTTCTTCATTATCAAAACATCTTGCTCTTCCAGTGAATTGTAATTTTTTAAGTCCAGCAATTTTAACAATCCCACCTTCTGGAGCTAAATTACCTTTTAACCCAACAACACCTCCGTCGAGTGATAATGGTCTGTTGTAAGCTCTTAAAACTTTTTGTTTTGGATTAAACTTAATTCCCTTTAAATTTTCTTTCATTGTTTTACCTGTGACTGTCATACAGTCACCATGAATATAACCACCATCATATAAAGTTTTTAATAACATTGGTACACCACCTGCTAACCACATATCTTTTGCAACATATTTTCCACCTGGTTTTAAATCAGCAAGGTATGGAGTTTTTTTAAATATTTTTGCGACATCCATTAAATCAAATTTAATTCCAGCTTCATTTGCAATTGCTGGTAAATGTAATGCTGCATTAGTTGACCCTCCAGTTGCAGCAACAATTGTTGCAGCATTTTCTAATGCTTTTCTTGTTACTATGTCTCTTGGTTTAATTTTTTTTGCTAACAATTCCATTACCGATTTACCACTTAATTTTGCGTACTTATCTCTTTCTTCATAAGGAGCTGGTGTACCTGCTGAATATGGTAAAGCTAAACCAATAGCCTCTGATACACAGGC
>CABWYI010000027.1 GCA_902509725.1 uncultured Pelagibacteraceae bacterium
TTATAGCCTCTTCCATCAAAACTACCTCATAACCCTCCATTGCTGCCTGAAGTGCACAAATTGGATCAGCCTCGGTAACTAAAACTCTTGCTCCACTCTGTCTCAATGATGCGGCACTTCCCTTGCCGACATCTCCAAACCCGGCTACAACAGCTATTTTTCCAGACATCATCACATCTGTTGCTCTTCTAATTCCATCTACTAAACTTTCCCTACAACCATACAAATTGTCAAATTTTGATTTTGTCACTGAATCATTTACGTTAATTGCGGGAACTAAAAGAGATTTATCTTTCTCCATTTTATTCAAAGCTTTAATTCCTGTCGTGGTCTCCTCAGAAACACCCTTTACATCTTTGAGTAAATTTTTATATTCATTGTGCATAATGGCAGTCAAATCTCCTCCATCATCTAAAAGCATGTTTGGTTTCCAATTTTTATTACCAATGATAGTTTGTTTGATACACCAAAGATATTCTTCCTCTGTTTCACCTTTCCACGCATAAACTGGCACTCCTCTCTTAGCAATAGCAGCTGCAGCATGATCTTGAGTTGAAAAAATATTACAAGATGACCATCTAACATCAGCACCTAGATTTACGAGTGTTTCAATTAAAACTGCCGTTTGAATAGTCATATGCAAACAACCAATAATTTTTGCACCTTTTAGGGGCAATTTGCCAGAATATTCTTCTCTTAGAGCCATCAATCCGGGCATTTCACTTTCTGCTATAGAAATTTCTTTTCTTCCAAATTCTGCTTGTGATAAATCTTTTACTTTAAAATCTTCCATGGTGCGTTTTCTAACAATAATGAATTAATTAATCAATAGAACACTTTATACTTTTGGAAATATAATTTCCATACTTGCTCCCTTTTGGTCTTTTCTATTAGATGCTTTAATTGTTGCATTATGTAAATCAATCAAATTTTTTACAATATTTAATCCTAGACCAGAATGTTGGCCAAATTTATCAGGTCTATTACTATAAAATCTATTAAAAATTTTGTTAGTGTCTTTTTCCTTAAAACCTTGACCCTCATCTAATATATTGATCATTACTTCTTTATCATTTGTTTTAGAGACTTTAACAACAACATCTTTGCTATCCTCACTAAAGGAAATGGCATTATCTAACAAATTTGCAATTATTTGTTCAATTCTATTCTCTATCCCATTAATAAGATATTTATTTTTTCCATCATTTTGATATGAAATCTTTATCCCCCTTTTAAGTCTATAAATATTATTAAAGTCATCAACAACAGATTTGATTATAGGTTCTACATCTAATTTCTTTATCTTCTCCCTGCTTAATGCAACTTCATCTTTTAACATTTGAGAATAATCAGTAATTAATCTTTCAATTCTCTGAACATCATGAGTTAATATATCCACTAATTTTTTTCTTTGATTAATATCATTGGTATCATGCAAAATTTCGGATGCACTTTTCAAAGATGCAAGAGGATTTCTTATTTCGTGAACAAGATCAGTTGAAAAATTTTCTGCATGAGAAATTCTTTTTTGAAGTTCAAGTGTCATATCATCTAAAGAATTAGACAATAGTCCTAATTCATCATTTCTTGTCTTGCAGGCACTTAATTGTTTGTATTTTCATTTTATTTTTCAATTAAAAATATACCAAGTTCGCAGAATAGATTTTTAAATGGCAAATTTGTACTATTTATAGTTGATACATTTTTATTCATGAGCGCTAATGACTTAAAAATTTTGAAATTAATTGTTTTAGAAAATTTAAAAAAATCCTTAATTGTACACATGTGAATATTCGGAGTATTATACCACTCATTTGGTAATATTTTGGTGACTGGCATCGTCCCTTTAAATAATAAGTTTAACCTTACTTTCCAATGACCAAAATTTGGAATCGTTACTATAGCTTTATTACCAACCCTTAAAAGTTCTTTAATAACTATTTCTGGATTTATAAAAGCTTGCAAGGTTTGTCCCAATACAACGTAATCAAAAGATTTATCTGGAAATTGTTTTAAATCATATTCAGCATCACCTTCAATAACAGTCAATCCCTTAGATATACAAGTTTGAACTTTCTTTTTTGAAATTTCAATACCTCTAATATCTACATTTTTTTCTTTTTTTAAAAACTCCATTAAAGATCCATCATCACATCCAACATCTAAAACTCGTGTATTTTCCATAATTATATCTGCAATTATTTTATACTCTGATTTCATAATAATTACTCAATATATGATTTATCTAAAAAATTTTTAAGGGTCCTTAAAAAATCAGGAACATCTAATAAAAAGGAGTCATGGCCTTTATCAGACTCTATCTCCACAAAACCTACATTTGCACCAATAGCATTTAAAGCAATAACTATGTCTTTATTTTCTTGAGTAGGGTAAAGCCAATCTGAAGTGAAAGATATTACAAAAAATTTAACTTTTGTATTTTGAAATGCGTTTGAAAGATTTCCATCAAATTGTTTTACTAAATCAAAATAATCCATTGCTCTAGTAATATATAGATAACTATTTGCATCAAAACGATCCACAAATACAGAACCTTGATATCTCAAATAACTTTCTATTTGAAAATCAGCATCAAAACCAAATCTGAGATCATCTCTTTCTTGAAGTTTCCGTCCAAATTTCTCCTGGAGACCTTTTTTGGATAAGTATGTAATGTGAGCAGCCATTCTTGCAACTGCTAAACCTTTGTCGGGAGCAGTATTTTTTGATGAATATTTTCCATCTATCCAATTATGGTCTGCCGTAATAGCTTGTCTTCCAAGTTCATTGAAAGCAATATTTTGTGCTGAGTGGCTGGAGGTACAAGCTATGGGCACTGCTGTTTTTGTCCTTTCAGGAAAATTACTTACAAATTGT
>CABWYI010000028.1 GCA_902509725.1 uncultured Pelagibacteraceae bacterium
TGGTGAAATAGCAGTTGATACTGAAACAAGCTCAATCGATCCTCATCAAGCAGACTTAATTGGTATTTCGTTGAGCACTAAAGTTGGTGAAGCCTGCTATATACCAATAGGCCATAAGCACCAAAAATGTATCAATAAAGAAATAGCTCTAAAAAAACTAAAACCTTTATTAGAAGATCCTAGTATTAAAAAAATTGGTCAAAATATTAAATTTGATTTTATCGTATTCTTTAAAAATGGAATCAGCCTATCTTCCATGGAAGATACCATGTTAATGTCATACGTTTTGGATGCAGGAAAAAATAGACACAACATGGATACGCTATCAGAAATTCATCTAAATCATAAAACTATAGCATTTAAGGATTTAGTTGGATCAGGAAAAAAAGAGATTAATTTTAGCGAAGTCGATATCGATAAAGCAAAAGATTATGCTGCTGAAGACGCTGATATAACATTGAGGCTTTACAAAAAATTTTACAAAAGTTTAAAAGAAGAAAAAATGATCAATATTTATGAAACTTTTGAAAAGCCAATGATAAAAATTTTAGCAAACATGGAAATTGAAGGAATTAAAATCGATAATAAATTTCTAAAGGTTTTATCGACTAAATTTGAAAAAAAAATTGGTAAGATACAAAAAGATGTTTTTAAAATTTCAAAAAAAGAATTTAATATTGCATCTCCAAAGCAACTTGGAGAAATTTTGTATAATGAACTTAAAATTGCAGATTTAAAAAAAACTAAAAAAGGAAGTTTTGCTACTAGTGCATCTGTATTGGAAGATCTCGCTTTTAAAGGTCACAAATTTCCAAAATTAGTTTTAGATTGGAGGCAAATTTCTAAATTAAAAAATACTTACTCAGACTCATTACCTGGGCATATAAATCCAAATTCAAAGAGAGTTCATACTTCTTTTCTACTTGCGGCCACAACCACTGGAAGATTGGCATCAAGTGATCCTAATTTGCAGAATATTCCAATCAAAAGTGAAGATGGCAAAGATATCAGGAAAGCATTTATAGCAGAGAAAGACCATGTTCTTATTTCAGCAGACTATAACCAAATAGAAATGAGAATTTTAGCTGATCTAGCTGATGTGAAGGAATTAAAAAAAGCTTTTAAAAACAATGAAGATATTCATTCACTTACAGCCAGTCAAATATTTAATATTGATATAAAAAAAGTAAATCAGGATCAAAGAAGAAAAGCCAAAGCAATAAATTTTGGAATTATTTACGGAATTTCACAATATGGATTAGCAAAACAAATAAATGTTTCAAATCATGAGGCAGAGGAATTTTTAAACTCATATTTTTCCAAGTTCCCAGAAATTAAAGTTTATATGGATCAAACAATTAAATTTTGTCGAAAAAGCGGATATGTAAATAATATTTTTGGAAGAAAATCTCATTTTTTAAATATAAATGATAAAAATTTTAATGTTAGGAATTTCCAGGAACGAGCCGCGATAAATGCACCAATTCAAGGATCTGCATCAGAAATTATGAGACTAGCAATGATAAGACTAAGCAAAAAGTTAGATGATAAAAATAATAGTAAAACAAAGATGTTGCTACAAATTCATGATGAGCTTATTTTTGAGGCACATAAAAATGATGAGAAAACAATTAGTAAAATAATTATTGATGAAATGTCAGGTGTAACAAAGAGTGAACAACATTCATTTTCAATACCTTTAACTGTAGACTTAAATACGGGAGATAATTGGGGTTCTCTTCATTAATTTAATTGCCCAAATTAGAACAATTTAGTACTTTTATAATAAGGTATGCAAAAACAAAAAATTGCACTTATTGATGATGATAGAAACATTTTAACAAGCCTTAGTATTGCTTTAGAAAAAGAAGGATTTGAGGTTCAAACCTATATTGATGGTGAAAGTGCCCTTATAGGATTAACAAGAACTCCACCTGACTTAGCCATCATTGATATTAAAATGCCAAAAATGGATGGAGAAGAATTACTAAAAAAACTCAGGAAAAAAAGTTCTTTACCAGTTATATTTCTTACTTCTAAAGATGATGAAATTGATGAATTGCTAGGTCTTAAATTAGGTGCAGATGATTTTGTAAAAAAATCAGGTGGTTTTTCAATTAAAGTTTTAATAGAAAGAATTAGAGTTCAACTTCGCAAGAAAGACTCTAAAGAGGTTATTGAAGAAAACAAAAGCATAATATCTCATGGAAAATTAAAATTAGATCCCTCTCAATTGGAGTGTGAGTGGAATGGAAAACAATTGCCAGACAAGTTAACAACAACAGAATTTCTTTTAGTTAAAGAATTAGCTAAAAGACCCGGTATAATTAAAGAGAGAGCCCAATTAATGGATATAGCTTATAGAGAAGATACAGATATAGAGGACAGAACAATTGATAGCCATGTAAAAAGAATTAGAAAAAAATTTAAAAAGGTTGATCCTGAGTTTGCAGCCATAGAAACAAGGTACGGTAGTGGATATAGGTGGAACGTTAGTTGATGTTAAGCAACCTTCTTAAAAACTTATCAATTCTAAAAAAATTTTTATTCATTAATTTAATCTTTTTTACAATAATTGGATTATTTACTTTTATTTATTTAAAAAATGTACAACCAAATTTGATTAAAAAAAAATCATC
>CABWYI010000029.1 GCA_902509725.1 uncultured Pelagibacteraceae bacterium
AATACAACTAATTTAATTAAATTAATGAGAGGATAAAAATGAGAAAAATAATTAGTTTTATTCTAGGAGCAATCGTAGCTTTAAACTTATCTATTTCAGTTGCTAACTCAGCTGCAAAAGAAGTTAGAGTTGCTTACTTTCTAGAATGGCCAAGTCCTAATTTGGAAGATATGCAAAAAAAAGCTTTTGCAAAAGCTTTAGGAGTGCCAGTTAAATGGACAAACTTCACAAATGGTGGAGCAATGACTGATGCAATGTTAGCAGGAGATATTGATATTTCTTACTCACAAGGATTAGTACCATTTATTAACGCTGTAAAATCTAAAGCACCAATCAAACTTGTAGATATTGCTATGGAATACGGAATGGGAGGAACTACTTGTGTTACTTCTAATGCATCTGGAATTACAAAAGCAAACGCTACTGAATTAGAAGGCAAAAAAGTTGCTGTTCCACTAGGAACAATGGCTGAGTATGTTTTTGATGAAAGTATGAAAGTTGTTGGAGCTGACAGAGGCAAAATGGATATTATTCAAATGGACCCTGAAGAAGGAGCTGCTGCATTAGTAAGCGGTGATGTTGTAATGGCATGTTTATTTGGTGGTAACTCTATCAAAGCTGCTACTGCTGTAGGATCAAGATTACTTACAGTTGATGAAGCTAGAGCTGCAGGTATCTTAGGAATAGATATTACTTCAGTAACTACTAAGTTCATGAAGGAAAATCCTGGAATGCTTAGAACTTTTATAGAAGTAACTCACGAAGCTAATGCTAGATATAAAGCTGGTAAAAGTAACATGAGTGTTATGGCTAAGGCTTCTGAAATGAAAGTTGGAGATATGAAGGACACTTTAAGTGGCTTTAAATTTTTAACTCCAGCAGAAACTGAAAAATCTATGAAAAGTGGAAACCTTGATGCATTCTTAAAAGGAATGGGAACACCAAGAGGAAACGTAGACACTAGTTTCTTACCTCTATAATTTTTATAGAATATAGAAAATTTAATAGGCGCCAATTGAATAAATTGGTGCCTATTTTTTTAACAAGAGTTTAAATATAAAAATATCTTATGAGTGATTTAGTTTCTCAAAATCTAAACATGATTTTCAAAACTCCTAAAGGAGAAACAGTTCATGCATTAAAAGATGTTAACTTCACTCTTAAAAAAGGAGAGCTCTTAACTGTGCTCGGTCCATCAGGCTGTGGAAAAACAACTTTATTAAATATTACTGCAGGATTTATAAGACCAACTTCAGGAAGTATTACATTAAATGATAATGAAATTGACGGACCTGGCGTTGAGAGAGGCATGGTTTTTCAGCAAGGAGCTTTGTTTGAGTGGTTAACTGTAGCAGAAAATGTCAACTTTGGATTACGAATGAAAAAAGAAGATCCAATTGAAACTCAGAAAAAAGTTGATGAATGGTTGGATATTGTTGGGTTAAAAGGTTTTGGTAACACTCCAACTTATCAATTGTCAGGTGGTATGCAGCAGAGAGTCGCTTTAGCAAGATGTTTGATTAATGATCCAGATTTAATCTTAATGGATGAACCATTGGGAGCTCTTGATGCTTTAACAAGGGAAAAAATGCAGTCTTTAGTTTTAAAAATTTGGAAAGAAACTGGAAAAACAATTATTTTAATCACACACTCAGTTGAGGAAGCTTTATTGCTTGGTGAAAGACTTTATGTAATGGCTCCTCGACCTGGTCGAATACACAAAGAGTATAATCTTCCATTTGCATCTATGGGATTAAAACAAGACTTAAGAGAGATTAAAAAAAATAAAGATTTTTCTGTAAAGCGAGAGGAAATATTAGAAATGATTTGGAATATGGAAGAAGAAATCATGGGGAAAGATATTTAAATGTTAACTCAAATAATAACTTTCTTAATATTTGTAGCTGTAATTGGCTGTATTCTTTATGGAAGACGTTTAATTAGAACTGAAAAAGTTGATGCAGTTTTTGGAAATCCTGAAAGAGCATTGGGTGGTACTCATTGGATTATTGTTGGAAGTAGTTTTCTTCTTTTAGTTTGGCTTTATTATTCTTGGGATATTGCAAAGGGTTTTTATCCTAAATCTGCTAATGAACTTTGTCAGGTTGCAAAAGTAAATGACTCATTGCTAGGATTAAAATATCAATTTCCAATTAATGAAAGAGAATTAAAGAGTACATCTCAAATTAAACAAGAAAATAGAAATCTTACTTTAATTTCAAATGAAATACAGAATTCTGTTGAACTTAATATTCAACAAAAAACTATTCTTGTTGGTTTTATAAATAAAACTAGTCAATTAATCCCATTATTGACTAATGAAGATTTACTTGAGAATGAAACCAAACAAGAAATAAATAACATCACTGGCAAAATCAATCTTTTGACTGAAAACTTTCAAAAACCTGATTATCCATTTGAAACAGAGCAAGAACTTAATGAAAGACTAAAAGCAGTAAATGAAGAAGGTGGTTGGGGTATTACAAAAGTGAACGCAGGATCAGGAACTATCGAAAATACAATAGAGGTGC
>CABWYI010000030.1 GCA_902509725.1 uncultured Pelagibacteraceae bacterium
TAGAAGAGTTACAATCAAAATTTAATAATATAAAAATTTTACAATTTGATATTGCTCAAAATGATAAAATTGAGGAATTTATTGAAAGTGCATCAAAAGAACTTGGGGGAAGCTTAGACTGCATAGTAAATAATGCGGGAGTAACTCAAGATAATCTAGCAATTAGAATGAGTTTAGAAGAATGGCAAAGAGTTATAGATATCAATTTAACATCAACATTTCTCTTAAGTAAATTTGCAATTAAAAAAATGTTAAAAAACAAATCGGGAAAAATTATAAATATAACTTCGATCGTAGGCCATACTGGAAATCTTGGTCAATCAAACTATACGGCCTCTAAAGCTGGAATTGTAGCAATGTCAAAAAGTTTAGCTTTAGAATATGCTAAAAAAAATATAAACATAAATTGTATATCTCCTGGCTTTATAAAAACTGCCATGACTGATAAAATAGATGAGAAATTTAAGCAGGCAATAGTTTCAAAGATTCCTTCAGCAAGACTAGGAGAGCCTGAAGATATCGCAAATGCTGTTATTTTTCTAGCCTCAAAGCAATCAGACTATATTAATGGTGAAACACTGCATGTTAATGGGGGCATGTATATGGCTTGACAAAAGATGTTTTTAAACTATTAAGAATTTAAAACAATAAAGGAACAAAATGTCAGATGATGTCTCAAGCAAAGTTAAAAAAATAGTTGCAGATCACCTTGGTATAGACGAGGCGAAAGTTACAGAGGAATCGAGTTTTATAGATGATCTGGGTGCAGATAGCCTAGATACTGTTGAACTTGTAATGGCTTTTGAAGAAGAATTTGGATCTGAAATTTCCGACAGTGAAGCAGAAAAGATTTTAACAGTTGGTGATGCTGTAAAATTCATAGAAGGAAAAGCTAATTAATTTATTTGATGCCCATAGAAAATGATGGGATAATGATAGTCTTATCCTCTCCATCCGGAGCTGGTAAAACAACTTTAGTAAATCTTTTATCTAAGTTAGATAAATTTGAAATATCAATTTCTCATACCACTAGGCAACCAAGACATAACGAAATACCTGATAAAGATTATTATTTCGTTGATGAAAAAAAATTTCAAAGATTAATCAAAAATGAAGAATTTTTAGAATATGCCAAAGTTTTTAATAATTTCTATGGCACAACAAGAACGCCAGTAATAGATAAGCTTAATAAAGGTAAAAATGTTTTGTTTGATATAGATTGGCAAGGAGCTGATCAAATTAAAAATAAAAAACTTGATTATAAGTTAATTACTTTCTTCTTATTACCACCAAGCAAAGAAGTTTTATTTGAAAGATTATCCAATAGAGATATGAAGGATAAATTAATTGTTGATGAGCGAATGAAACAATTTAGTCGAGATGTGCTACATTGGATTAATTATGACTATGTAGTTGTTAATGAAAATTTAGATAATTGTTATGAAAAGATCTTAAGTCTAATTCGTGCTGAGATAAATAATGGATCAAAAGATTATGATCCAGACTACGTAAGAGCACATGTGGAAAAATTAACTTCTTAGTTTTTCGTATTCGCTTACTAATTTATAGTATGTTTCTAAATCAAGGTTCTGTGGTCTTAATTTATCATCAATATTTAAAGATTTTATTATTTCAGAATTTCCATCGAATATTTGATGTAATGGTTTTTTAATCATTTTTCTACGGTGTTTAAAAAAAATTCTTGTAATTTTTTCAAGATTATATGGATTATTAATTTTAAAAAAATTTTTTTTGTGTGAAAAAAAAAGCAATGAACTTTCAACTTTTGGTTTTGGCAGAAAACTATTTGGTTTAATGTCAATAATTTTTTCTACATTAAGTCTCCAATTAGCTAGAATTGTCAGCCTTCCATAAGAAGCTGTATTATATTTGGATATTAATCTATCAGCAACTTCTTTTTGAAACATCAAAATGAGATTTGAAAACCATATTTTACTGTTATCTAAATTCAAAATCCATTTACATAATATTTCTGTAGATATATTGTAGGGCAAGTTACCAAAAACTATAAGTTTTTCGTCACTTAAAGAATTTTCATTAAATTTTAAAATGTCATCATTAATTATGCAGATTTTCTTTTCAAAATGTTTATTAAGTAATAAAGATAAATTGTTATCTTTTTCAATAACAAATAGTTTCTTTGGATTTTTTTTTAATAACGAAGAAGTTAAATTACCTGTTCCTGGCCCAACTTCAAGAATTGATTTATTTTCGATATCAATAGAATTAACTATTTTCTCTATAATATTTTTATCAATTAAAAAGTTTTGACCTAGGCTTTTTTTTGCTTTTATCACCGCTTATCCAAAAACTCTAAAGCTCTAATTAAACTAAGTGGGTTTGATAAGTTCTTATTTATCATATTTTCGTTAGGACCATGATCGGGTGAAATTCTAAAAAAAGGTAAACCCAAGGTAATATTTATTGCGTCGTATTCTTTTAGTGTTTTAAGTGGAGAAAGAACCTGATCATGATACATTCCTATAATTACAT
>CABWYI010000031.1 GCA_902509725.1 uncultured Pelagibacteraceae bacterium
TAACCAATATTTAATTCTCTCTGCCTCTAGCCCAATTCTCTCTTTTTTTTCTTTAGGAAGTAATGGATTAAAGAAACCCACCTTTTCAATAAATCTTCCATCTCTTGCAAATCGACTATCCGCAACGACCAATTTATAAACTGGTCTTTTCTTTGTTCCACCTCTTGATAATCTTAACTTTAACATTTACTCTCCTTTTTATTTTAATTGATTTAATAATTCTGGTGGTATTCCTTTATCAGACATACCTTTCAGATTTCCTTTGGACATCTTTTTCATCATTTCAGACATCATTTTAAATTGCTTAAGCAATTTATTGATAGTGGCTGGATCTGTACCAGAACCATTAGCAATTCTTTTTTTCCTCGAACCATCAATTATTTTTGGGTTTTCTCTTTCCTTTTTTGTCATAGATAAAATGATTGCTTCATTTTTTGTAATAACACTCTCATCTATACCTGCAGTATCCATTTGAGACTTAACTTTTGACACTCCTGGCATAAAAGACATCATTCCTTCTATGCCTCCCATTTTTTTCATTTGTCTTAATTGAGTTAAATAATCTTGCATTGAAAATTGTCCCTTTTTTAAATTTTCTTCAGCTTTTTTTATATTTTCTTCACCAAGATCTTGTGCTGCCTTTTCTACGAGAGATACAATATCTCCCATACCTAAAATTCTGTTTGCAATTCTATCCGGATGAAAGACCTCAAGATTTTCAATTTTTTCTCCAACTCCTAAAAATTTAATTGGTACTTGTGAGATAAATTTCATACTTACAGCTGCTCCGCCTCTAGCATCACCATCTGCTCTTGTTAAGATTATTCCTGATAGATTAACTGTATTTTTAAATTCTTTTGCTACAGACGCTGCAACTTGTCCTGTAAGAGAATCAGCAACTAAAAAAGTCTCAACAGGATTAATTGTGCTCTCAATTTGTTTGATTTCACTCATCATTTGTAAATCTATTTGCGTCCTACCTGCAGTATCAAATAATATGGTGTCAGCCCCACTCAAATTAGCAGCACTAATAGCTCTTTGACAAATATCACTTGGCTGTTGACCTTCAATTATAGGTAGGGTTAAAATATTATTTTGCTCACCTAAAGATCTTAATTGTTCTTGAGCAGCTGGCCTATAAATATCTAAACTAACCATCATAACTTTCTTCTTTTTTGTATTTTCTAAGTATCTTGCAAGTTTAGCGGTCGTTGTTGTTTTACCAGAACCTTGTAATCCAACTAGCATCATTGGCACTGGTGGAACTGCATTAAGGTTTATATCATTATTTTTTTCACCTAATAAATTAACTAATTCGTCATAAACGATCTTAACAACCATATCCCCAGGTGATGTTGATCTTATTATTTCTTGTCCTAAAGCTTTTGGCTTTACTTTTTCAACAAATTCTTTGGCAACATCTAAAGAAACATCTGCCTCAAGTAAGGCTTGTCTAATACCTCTTAAGCCTTCATCAACTTGCTTTTCATCAAGCGAAGGAGCTTTTTTTAGAGAAGAAAAAATTTCTTCGAATTTATTTGTTAAATTTTCAAACATATTTATTACACACAGCAGTAATCGCACTAGTGGGCGAACCCTCGCTGACTAGTGTCGATCTCTTTGTTTCCAAAGACACCACAAATTTAACGTTTTTGTGGAAACTGCCACAAACTATAATAGAGGTTCAAAAAGTCAATAAATAAGTTAAATAACTATATATGGACATTAAAGCTTTTAAAATGGATGGCTTAGGCAATGATTTTATTATCATTGATAATAGACAAAAAGTTACTGACTTGACAAAAGAGCAGATAATTAAAATTTGTGATAGAGATTTTATTGGATGTGATCAATTAATATTAATTGAAAATGATGACAATGCTGATGCTCGTTTAAAGTTTTTTAATTCTGATGGTGGTGAGTCTGGTGCGTGTGGCAATGGTACAAGATGTGTTGCAGATTTAATTTCAAAAGAAAAAAATAAGAAAACTATTAATCTAACTACTCTATCTGGAAATTTAAAATCAGAGATATTAGGAAATAACCTTGTCACAACTGAAATTGGAAATGCAAAAACTAACTGGAATGAAATTCCTATTTCTAATAAAATAGATACAAAAAATTTAAATATTAGAATTAATGATTTAAATAAAAAAGAACATTCTGGTGGGACTTGTGTGAATGTTGGAAACCCTCATGTTGTTTTTTTTGTTGATACAATTGAAAATTTCGATATTACAAAAATTGGCCCTCAAATTGAAAATCACAAAATGTTTCCAGAAAGATGCAACGTTACAATCGCAAAGGTAATAAATAAAAATTTAATTAAAGTTAAAGTTTGGGAAAGAGGAGCCGGATTAACAAAAGCATGTGGAACTGCAGCATGTGCAACAGCATTTGCTGGAAAATTAAATAACCTTACCAACAATAATACAGATATAGAATTTGAGACTGGAAAATTATCAATTTTTATAG
>CABWYI010000032.1 GCA_902509725.1 uncultured Pelagibacteraceae bacterium
CTTTGTTACCGTGTCTACCAGACATTTTATCCCCTGGTCTTAATCTTCTTTTTATAGCAACAAAAACTTTTACCATTTTCATAACACTTGGTAACAAATCATCACCACTTCTAATTTTTAAAACTTTATCTTCAAATCTTTCAGTAATATCTTGCTTAGCTTGTGTGTATTGTTCTTTAAGTTGAATTAAAGTATTATCAGCCTTAGTATCACCTACGGATATTTTAAAAACATCTGTAATACTTAAGGTGTTTATCTTTTCAAAATTTAATTTTGTACCAACTTCAAAATCTTTGATTTTTTTGTTTAATGACAGATTTGATAAAAATTGAGCTGCTCTTTGTTTAATGCTTCTTTCCAGGATTTCTTCTTCAACTATTTTATCTTCTTGAACTTGTTCAATTTCTGCTCTTTCAATTGTTATAGACCTTTCGTCTTTTTCTATTCCATGTCGATTAAAGACTCTAACATCAACTACTGTGCCACTACTTCCTCTAGACATCCTTAATGATGTATCTGTAACATCAATTGCTTTTTCTCCAAAAATAGATCTTAATAATTTTTCCTCAGGACCAGAGGCAGAATCTCCCTTTGGAGTTACTTTTCCTACCAGTATATCACCAGCATTGACTTCGGCACCGATATAAACAATTCCAGACTCATCCAAATTTTTTAAAGATTCCTCATTTACATTTGGAATATCTCTTGTTATTTCTTCCTCGCCTAATTTAGTATCTCTTGCCATGATCTCATATTCTACAATATGAACAGAAGTAAAAACATCGTCTGTCACACATCTTTCTGAAATTAAAATTGAGTCCTCAAAATTGTATCCTTGCCATGGCATGAAAGCTACTGTTACATTTTTTCCTAGAGCAAGTTCTCCAAGTTTTGTTGAGGGGCCATCTGCTATAATGTCTCCAGTTTTAACTTTATCCCCAACTCTAACTAGTGGTTTTTGATTAATACAAGTATTCTGATTAGAACGTTTGAACTTTTGCAAATTATAAATATCTACTCCCGACTTATTAAAATCAGTTTCTTCTGTCACTTTAATTACAATTCTTTTTCCATCAATTTTATCTACCACTCCATCTCTTTTTGCTACTATCGTAACTCCAGAATCTAAAGCCACGTCACTTTCTATACCGGTACCAACTAGTGGGGACTCTGGCTTTAATAACGGAACAGCTTGTCTCATCATATTAGAGCCCATTAAAGCTCTGTTTGCGTCATCATTTTCTAAAAATGGTATTAGTGATGCTGCTACAGAAACCAGTTGTTTTGGCGAAACGTCTATGTAATCAATTGTATCAGGTTTAGATAAAATGAAATTTAAATTCTGTCTACAAGAGACTAACTCTTCTAAAATTTTCCCGTTTTTGTCAATTTTTGTATTAGCTTGAGCTATAGTAAATTTAGTTTCTTCCATCGCCGAAAGATATTCAACATTATTTTGAACAACTCCATTTTTCACTTTCTTGTAGGGACTTTCAATGAAACCATATTTGTTTATTTTTGCATAAGTAGATAAACTATTAATTAATCCAATATTAGGACCTTCAGGTGTTTCTATTGGACATATTCTTCCATAATGAGTTGGGTGTACGTCCCTTACTTCAAAGCCAGCTCTCTCCCTCGTAAGACCACCTGGTCCTAATGCAGATACTCTTCTTTTATGAGTAATTTCAGAAAGAGGATTTGTTTGATCCATAAATTGAGATAACTGTGAGCTAGCAAAGAAATCTTTTAGAGAAACTGTTAATGGTTTTGCATTAATTAAATCTTGTGGCATTGCTGACTCCACATCAAGAGTTGTCATTTTTTCTTTAATTGCTCTTTCCATTCTATAAACACCGATACGTGCTTGATTTTCCACTAATTCTCCAACTGATCTTACTCTTCGATTTCCCAAATGATCAATATCGTCAACTTCGTCTTTACCATCTCTTAAATCTAGCATTTTCTGTATTATAGCTAAGATATCATCATTTCTTAAAATTGTAATTTTGTCTGAACACTCTAGATTTAATCTCGAATTCATTTTTACTCTACCAACATCCGAGAGATCATATCTATCAGAACTAAAAAATAAATTATTAAAAATTTGTGTAGCAATTTCAATTGTAGGAGGTTCTCCTGGTCTAAGCATTTTGTAAATTTCTGTGATAGCTTGATCCTTGGTGTCATTTTTATCATTGAGAATTGTCGTTAACAAATAAGGTCCTTTATTAATTGAGTTAGTAACAGAAATATGAAGAGTATTTATATTAGCCTCTAAAATTTCATTTAAAATTGTTTCGTTAACCTCTGTACCAATCTTGTATACACCCTCGTCTTTATCGTTTACTTTAATATCTTTATGTAAAAATTTTCCATACAAGGAGTCTTTTGAAACCAATATTTCTTTCAAACCATCATTTGAAAGTTTTTTTGCAGTTAAAAAATTAATTGTATCACCTAATTT
>CABWYI010000033.1 GCA_902509725.1 uncultured Pelagibacteraceae bacterium
AAACTATGTTCAGAGCTCTAATTTACGTATTAAAAATACAGTTTCTGATGCTGTGCACCATCGCCACGATATTGAAAAATATATGTCTTTTTTTAAAGGCACAAAAAAAATAAAAAATGCACCATTTAATTACAGTCAAATGGCTACAGAATTAATTTTAAATTATGTTTTATTTAAAACAGGTGATGATTTTGAAAAAATTTTAGAAAAAACATTTAAGGAAAAAGCAAAAATTAAAGACAGTGTAATATTCTGGAAAGTTAAAAATTCATCAAAAGAAAAAGGGAATGCAAATAACATGTTTTTTGCAACCCGGTATGATTATTTAAGAATAGCAAAAGCAGTGTTAGACGATTGGCAAAACGATACATGTGTAGGTAAATATTTAAAAACAATTTGGGAAAATAGAGTAGATAAAGAGAATGATAAAAGAGCGAAAGAAGGAAAGAGAGTTCAGTGGAGATTTGCTAGTGGATATGGAGGACAATTTCAAACTCATTACAAGGGAATAAGTAAAAAAAGACCTGTAATGGGAATGCATGGTCGTGGAGGACAGCATGTTGTGATTGATTTAGAAAAATCTAGGATTGTAGTAACTAATGCAGTCTATGAGGATTACAATTATAGCAAAATCATTTATGAACTAATAAAGAAGGGCAAATGAAAAAATTCTTCATATTTTTTTTAATTTTAACATTTTCATCTAATGCTTTTGGAGGACCAGCTGGAAGTTTATATAAATTTAATAAATGGCTGTTTGACAATGGTCATCATCAATATGTAGAAATAATTGAGAGTGAAGTTTGTAAACAACAACCAAAATTTAGTAATCTTTGGTATTACAATAAATGTGATCAACCTCAATATAAAAATAATTTAGATATAAAATTAAGCACCAGAGGTGGAGGAAACGAAATTAATTATCATGATAATCCTAATTTCGGTACTTTACTATTTTATGTTTTTCATTATTTAGAAGATACTAAAGGATTTGGTAGATATTTAATTGAACCATCTAAAAACCCAATTAAGTTTAATTCAGATTTAAGAGATGATAAATTTGTTAAAAAACAATTACAAACAAAAGCAATTCTAAGTTATCTTTATTTCGAAAATGATAAAATCATAATTGATGAAATTTCACCTGAGGACCGTTTTGGTATTATCTTTAAAAATGATACTAAATGGAGCTCCATGTCTATGGGTAAAAGTTTAGTTTCTTACGTAACAGGCCACGCAATTTGTGGGGGTTATATTGATGGTATTGATTCAAAATTAAACGATTGGCCTTTAATTAAGGACACTCTTTATTCTAAAAAAAAATTAATTGATATTTTAAATATGGCTGCTGGAGATCAAAATTATGTTGATGATAATGATGGGTTAAAAAAAACAGGAAGATGGTACAATATCCATCCCATATCTTCATTTGCTAATCTGGAATTAAAAAATTCAGAGCCATCAAATTCAAAAAAGTATCATTATAACGGTTTAGCAACAAATATTATAATAAATTACGTAATTCATAAAACTAATAAGGATTTTCAAAAACTATTAAATGAAATTTTTCAAAAAAAAGCCAGAGTAGAAAATAGTGTATTTTTTATGAAACAAAAAGGAGTTCCCGATGAGTTGGGTCCAGGAAGGTATTCATTTAGAGCAGATAGATATGATTATCTCAGAATTGCAAAAGCAATCATGGATGACTATCAAAATGATACATGCGTAGGTAAATATTTAAAAGAAATTCATGAAAGAAGAATTAAAAAAAATATCAAACCAGGAGACGAACCCGCTTTTAATTTTTCTTATAGTTATGGGGGCCAATTTCATATGGATTATCCAGGTTTAAAAAATAAAGTAGTGTTTGGTTTAGGTGGTTTTGGTGGTCAAGCGATTTTAATTGATGTGGAAAATTCAAGAATAGTTGTTCTTAATAATTTGCATTTTAACAATAAAAAATTCAAATATAATGTTAGAAAACTTTTAATAGATCCAATTAAAAAAGGTAAACAGATAAATTAAAATTAAATATAATGAAAAAATTCTTAATAATCTTTTTAATTTTAACATTTTCATCTAATGCTTATGCAAATAATTTGAATAATAGTGATAAAAAAAGGTTAAATGGTCTTAACAAATGGTTGTTTGAAAATGAACATTATGAGTATGTAGAAAAAGTTGAAAGTGAAGTATGTAAGCAACAACCAAAATATAGTAATCTTTGGTATTATAACAAATGTGACAAAACTCTATATAAGAACAATCTAAAAATAAAATTTTATGGTGGTTGGATACCTGAAAAGGCAAGCGGAGTAAATTATGATACTTTACTTTTCCAACTTTATAATTGGACCTACTCTCCATT
>CABWYI010000034.1 GCA_902509725.1 uncultured Pelagibacteraceae bacterium
TAGATCATGAAAAAAGATTTATCATATGATGTAGTAGTAATTGGTGGGGGTCATGCAGGATGTGAGGCAGCAGCAGCATCAGCTCGACTAGGAATTAACACTGCCCTATTCACACACAATAAAAATACCATAGGAGAGATGTCATGTAATCCTGCTATTGGTGGTTTAGGTAAAGGTCATTTGGTAAGAGAAATTGATGCTTTAGATGGTGTTATGGGTGAGGTTGCCGATAAGTCTGGAATACAGTTTAGACTGTTAAATAGAAGTAGAGGTCCAGCAGTAAGAGGACCACGGACTCAATCTGATAGATCACTATATCGTAAATTTATGCAAGAAAAACTTGTAAACTACTGTAATTTAAGCATTTTTTCTGATCCTGTAATTAAGTTTATTTTTAATAATAATGAAATAAGTGGATTTTTAACATTAAAAGGTAATAAAGTAAGTTGTAACAAGTTAATACTTACAACTGGCACATTTTTAAACGGCTTGATACATATTGGTGATGAAAGAACTCCTGCTGGTAGATTTAATGAAAAGCCAAGCACAGGGTTAACTGAACAGTTAGAGAAATATAATTTTAAAATAGGTAGACTAAAAACTGGGACGCCACCAAGGTTAGATTCTAGAACTATTAATTTTGAAAAATTGGAAAAACAATTTGCAGATGATGATCCTTATTTTTTTTCTTTCTTAACAAAGAAAAATCTAAACAAACAAGTATCGTGCTCTATGACCTATACCAATGAAAAGGTTCATAAGATTATAGAAAAGAATTTATCTAAAAGTGCAATGTACTCTGGTAGCATTCAAGGTGTTGGTCCAAGATATTGTCCCTCAATAGAAGATAAGATAGTAAAATTTGCCGATAAGACCAGACATCAGATATTTTTAGAGCCAGAGGGCCTGAATGATAATACAATCTACCCAAATGGCATATCAACATCTCTACCTGAAGTTGTACAACATGAAATACTTAATAATATCAATGGTTTAGAAAATGTTAAAGTGATTAGGCCAGGATATGCTATAGAATACGATTATGTAGACCCTAGAGAACTCTTTTTAACATTGGAGACTAAGAAAATAAGGAATTTATACCTTGCAGGTCAAATTAATGGAACCACAGGATACGAAGAGGCTGCAGCCCAAGGTCTTATAGCTGGGATTAATGCTGCCCTATCGCTTAAAAAAATGGAACCTTTTATCCTTGATAGATCAGATGCTTATATTGGAGTAATGATTGATGATTTAGTAACTAAGGGTGTTGCTGAGCCCTATAGAATGTTTACATCTAGAGCTGAATATAGATTAAGTCTTAGATCAGATAATGCTGACTTAAGACTTACTCACAAAGGAATTAATATTGGTTTAATTTCAAATAATAGAAAAGAGATATTTGAGAATAAATTTCAAAAATTGAGCAAAATATCATTGCAGATGTCTAATTTGAATATTTCTCCCTCTAAAGCTGCGAAATTTGGTATTAAAATTGCTAAAGATGGAGTTTTTAGAACAGCTGAAGAAATATTAACTCAAAAAGACGTTAATATGAGTAAAATTAGAGATATTTGGCCTGAAATTCTTAATCATGGTGCTGAGATTGATGAACAGATAGAGATTAACTCTCATTACAGAGGTTATTTGAA
This sequence comes from uncultured Pelagibacteraceae bacterium, assembly GCA_902509725.1. Next base: position 1,650 of record CABWYI010000034.1, read on the forward strand.
AAAGCAAAAAGCTGATATTCTTGCTTTTAAAAGAGACGAAAATCTGACAATTCCGGATAACATTAATTATGATCAATTTTCCGGTCTTTCTAACGAGGTTAAGGCTAAATTCAAGGAAATACGCCCTAAAACCATGGGGCAGGCACTTAGAATCGATGGAATAACTCCAGCTGCAGTATATATTTTGTTGTCACATGTCAAAAGAAAGTCTATTAAGCATATAGCTTAATGGATAATCTTTTTTTAAATTCTTACACTAAAATTCCTAACCTAGATGTTTCACGTGAAACTTGTAATGAACTTGAAAGTTTCATCAGCATGATACAGAGAAAAAATAATCAAATTAACATTATTAGTAAAAAAAATTCGGAAAAGGACCATATAAGACATAGACATATAATAGATTCTGCTCAAATTATTGAATTTGTTGATTTAAATAGCAATACAACCTCTGATTTAGGAACAGGTGGGGGGATGCCAGGGTTAATAGTGGCAATAGCGATGAAAAAAATGAAAAATGACATGAAAATTAATCTTTATGAAAAAAGTTATCATAAATGTGCTTTTTTGAAGGAAGTATCAAAAAAACTGAAATTGAACACTGAGATTATTCAAAAAGACATTTTTACAATTAAAAATATTGAGACAGGCACAATTATGTCTAGAGCTTTTAAACCTATGCCAGTAATTTTAAATTTA
>CABWYI010000035.1 GCA_902509725.1 uncultured Pelagibacteraceae bacterium
TTTCATAATTCAGCTGGATGTAATCAAATCCACTCAAACTTATAATTAAAGGAGTTAACACTAATATGCCTCCTGCTGGTGATGGAACTCCTTCAAAAAAATTATCTCTCCAGGAAGGCTCTTGTGTAGAATTTATATTAAATCTTGCTAATCTTAAAGCAACGCAAATAACATAAACCAAACATAACAACCAACCGAATCTTCCTAAGGTATTGAGTTTCCAAAAATACATAATAAACGCAGGAGCTACTCCAAAACTAATCATGTCAGTTAGGGAGTCTAGCTCCTTACCAACTTTAGATGTTCCTTTAATCAATCTTGCAATTCTCCCGTCTAGGCCATCTATTAATGCTGCAAAAATTATTGCAATTATTGCAAGCTCAAATTTTTCATCTAATGCAAAACGAATTGACGTTAAACCAATACATACACCTATCAAAGTAAGCATATTAGGTAAAATCATTCTGGCATTTTTTTTATCTGCTACTATTTTTAAATTATTTTTCTGTGGTTCCATATTACTTCTTAGCTAACAAGGTTTCTCCAGAAATAGCTTTTTGACCTATCTTAACTAATGGTTGATAATTTTCATAATATACATCTGCTCTACTTCCAAATCTTATCATTCCAATTCTATCACCTTGTTTAAGTTGTTGATCTTTATTGGATTCACAGACAATTCTACGAGCCACTAGACCGGCTATTTGAACAACAATAATATCATTGTTTTGATTATCTTTAATCTTGAAATAATTTCTCTCATTATCTTCGCTCGCTTTATCCAAAGAAGCATTAAAAAATTTTCCGGGCTTATATAAAATTTCTTCAATTCTTCCAGCACATGGTATTCTATTTACATGACAGTCAAAGACATTCATAAAAACACTTATCTTTTGAAATTTTTTATTTTCTAAACCAAGTTCTTTAGGACCATCAACTTCTTCAACTTTAATAATTTCTCCATCTGCAGGACTAACAAGATAATTGTCATCCTCGATGATAATCCTTTCAGGATCTCTAAAAAAATAATAAACCCATATTGTTAGAACCAATCCTATTAGACCTAAAAAATCACTAAAAGTGTAAATCACTATAGTAATTATTCCGGCTATAACTAAAAATTTATATCCTTCAGCGTGAATTTTTGGAAATATTTTACTAAACATATTCTTCTATTTGATAATTTTTTATTAATATGTATATAAAATCGCGAAATTCAATTAATAAGATAATATATAAGTGAGTAAAATTACCGTAAAAAACCCTGTTGTTGAGTTAGATGGTGATGAAATGACCAGAATAATTTGGGAATTCATTAAAAAAAAATTGATACTTCCATATCTTGATCTAGGCATTGAATACTATGATTTGGGAATGAAAAGTAGAGATAATACTAATGACCAAATCACAATTGACTCTGCAAATGCAATAAAAAAAATTGGTGTTGGTATTAAATGTGCAACTATTACCCCTGATGAAGCGCGTGTAGAGGAATTTAAATTAAAAAAAATGTGGAGATCTCCTAATGGAACTATAAGAAATATAATTGGAGGAACAGTTTTTAGAGAACCAATTCTTTGTTCAAATATTCCAAAATTAGTTCCCTCATGGTCCGATCCTGTGGTGATAGGAAGACACGCTTTTGGAGACCAATACAGAGCAACAGATTTTAAAGTTCCAGGTAAAGGTAAAATGGAAATCAAATGGACGTCTGAAGATGGCAAAGAAGAAATTAAGCATGAAGTGTTTAATTTCACAGGTCCAGGTGTAGCTCTCTCCATGTATAATTTAGATAAATCAATCGAAGACTTTGCAAGATCTTGTTTTAGTTATGGATTGATAAAAAAATGGCCTGTCTATCTTTCTACTAAAAATACAATTCTAAAAAAATATGATGGAAGATTTAAAGATATCTTTGAAGAGGTTTTTAATAATGAATTTAAGAAAAAATTTGAAGAAGCCAAAATTACTTACGAACATAGATTAATTGATGACATGGTAGCATGTGCAATGAAATGGAGTGGCAAATATATTTGGGCATGTAAAAATTATGATGGAGACGTGCA